>NZ_JAKVCI010000008.1:0-87151 GCF_022447305.1 Prochlorococcus sp. ALOHA_ZT_50
TCATGGTTGCCGCAAGAGATATTCTGTGCATTCTGTATGACGATAATGCCATTTCTTAAAACAATGTTTTTAAATTCTAAAATATATTAATGTTATTTAAGACTAATTAGTTTTATTGGGCTATATCCTCGCCGAGACCAGAGATCAGGACCTCTCCCTTACCAAGCGAAGTAAATTATTTTAATAAGAAATAATTATGCTCTAATTTCTGCTCTAATTCGTTTATATTCAGTGGTCTTAAAATTATTTTATTTTTTCAAATTCTTATAAACTCAGTTATGGAGATACTTCTTGTTCATGCCCTCGTCGGGACTTGAACCCGAGACCTCTCCCTTACCAAGGGAGTGCTCTACCGCTGAGCTACAAGGGCAATTTTAAAGTGGGCCGGGTTGGATTTGAACCAACGTAGGCAGAGCCAGCGGATTTACAGTCCGCCCCCTTTAACCACTCGGGCACCGACCCCCACTATTTGAACTTATCAGTTAATGGACACTTTGTGTGAAATTGTTTTGGTTTTTTTGTTTCTTTCTAGATAGCATTTGTAAAGAAAAGACTTTATTGATGATGAATATTTTATTGATAAATGGACCAAATCTAAATCTTTTGGGCACTAGAGAACCTGAAATATATGGTAATAAAACATTGAGTGATATAGAAAAAGATTTAACTAAAGTTGCTAAAGAAAAAAGTATTAATCTTGAATGTTTTCAAAGTAATCATGAAGGAGAAATAGTAGATAAAATTCAGGAGTCTGTAAAAAGTATCCAAGGTATTCTTATAAATGCTGGCGCTTTTACTCATACCTCGATTTCTATTCGTGATGCTTTAATTGGATCAAAAATTCCGTTTGTAGAGTTACATATTTCAAATATTTTCAGTAGAGAAGATTTTCGTAAAGAATCTTTTCTTACAGATAAAGCTATAGGAATTATTAGTGGATTCGGCATATCAAGTTATTCCTTAGCTCTTGAAGGAATCATTGGATATTTGAGTATTAAAGATTAAATGCTAGTCGATTTTAAAAGGCCCACTTCTCATATTAAATATTTATCGTCATTTACCTCAGATGAGTGGATCAAACTCGCATTATCTAATCCAATAGATATTCTTATTGACCATGCTCATTGTGAAAGAAAAGCAGCAGGAGTAGCTATTCAATTGATGTTTAGATATCCATCAGAACCAAATCTGGCAGAAGTTCTAAGTCCAATAGCGAGAGAGGAATTAGAGCATTTTGAAAAAATACTTTATTTTTTAAAGGATCTTGGACATTCTCTTGAGTCCTTAAAACCGCCTCCATATGGAGCTGAATTGTCCAAGAATATAAGAAAGGAAGAGCCCAATAGAATGCTTGATAGTTTCTTAATAGCAGGACTTATTGAAGCAAGAAGTCATGAAAGATTAAGCTTGCTTGCGCTGAATTCTGAAGATAAATCGTTTAAATCCCTTTATGAGTCTCTGCTTGAGAGTGAGGCAAGACATTTTGGAGTTTACTGGAAACTAGCGCAAACTAAATTCTCTAAAAATCAAACTTTCAAAAGGTTAGAGGAATTGTCTGAAATTGAGTCAGCAATACTAGCTGAAACTTTTATATTGCCAAGGGTACATAGCTAAAGTTAATAAAATAAAAATGATAATAAAAAAGTTCTTAAGTTTACTTAATCGATATAAAACTGATTTACCAACATTCACCATCGTTGGTGTAGGCCCTGGAGATCCATCGCTTTTAACAATTGCTGCTGTGGATGCAATAAAAAAAGCGAAAGTTATAGTTTTCCCAATATCAGATGATAATAAAAAGAGTTTTGCTGCGGAAATAGTCAAGAAATACACCAAATTTAAAAAAAATATCCCTATCATCTTTCCAATGGCTAGGAAGGATTTTGATCCAGATGAAATATGGTCTAATGCTGTAGAAAAAATTGTGAAATTTATACAAAATGGCGAATCAGTTGTTTTACTTTGTCTTGGAGATACTTCACTATTTGCAAGTTCTTCTAATATTTTGAGGTTAATAAAAAATAATCATGCTGAAATTATTACCAAAACCATACCTGGTATTTCCTCTATTTCAGCAGCAGCAGCTTTGAATGATTTTGATTTGGTAAAAAAAGGCGAGACATTGATCATCAAAGAATGCCCTTCTTCAGAATCTGAATTAACAACCCTAATTAGGGAAAGTAAGGCAAATAAAACGGTATTGGCCATTATGAAAGTTGGCAAAAGATGGAATTTAGTCAGGGAAATTTTAAAAAAAGAGGATATCATCAATACAACATTAATAGCTTTAAGTGTTGGGATGCCTGATCAAATTATTCAATATGCATCACAATATAAAAAGGAATTTATGCCTTATTTTTCTTTGATTTTGATAAGGTTCGATTAATGTATAAAAAAGAAAAATTAGTTGAAAATCAATTTACATGGCCAATATGTAAGGATCTATTATTTCTTGTTCTCGAAGATAGGGTTAGTGATGTTTTTGTTTGTGAATTGGTTTGGGAAAGACTTTTTTATACTAAAGAACTATCTATAAATGATTGGGCCTTTAGCGCATTAACTCCTTCTTATTGGTCAGAAAAATTTGAAAAAGCTCCTCAAATCATTTCAGAGCGACCAGCCTCAATACATTTGACTCGATCAATTCCAAAAGAATATAAACAGGGATTGAAAAATTTTCTTAATTTTAAAGGTTATAAGATTAATGAACTCTATCCAAGAAGAACTAGAAGAGCGACGGCAGTAAATTGGTTGATTTATTGGGCGATTGAAAATGATTGTTTTTCAAAAGATAATGGATTAATGCCAAGTCCTAGTTCACCCCCTGTTAATCCAGTTAAAGGACATTTTGGCGATCCAGAAATTAAATAAGTTTTTTTGAAAAAGGTAAATGATTCTATTAAAGGTATAGTTGTAATGGATACTACTTTCTTTGGAGAGAAGAATTGATTCTTCCTACAATAGCAATTATCGGAAGACCTAACGTTGGGAAATCTACCTTAGTTAATCGTCTTTGCCAAAGTAATGATGCAATAGTATTTGATAAGCCTGGTGTTACAAGAGATAGAACTTATCAAAATGCTTCATGGGGAGGTAAGGAATTTCAAATAGTTGATACTGGAGGTTTAGTTTTTGATGATGATAGTGAATTTCTCCCAGAGATAAGGACACAAGTTTTCTTGGCTCTAGAAGAGGCTTCACTCGCGTTACTGGTGGTAGATGGGAATCAAGGCGTTACTGATGGTGATTTATCAATAGCAAAATGGTTAAGAAACTCAAGCTGTAAAACAATTGTTGCTGTTAATAAATGCGAATCGACTACTCTAGGAATATCCCTAGCTTCGGAGTTCTGGAAATTAGGATTGGGCGAACCTAACCCTGTTTCGGCTATTCATGGTTCAGGTACTGGAGATCTTTTAGATCTCGTTATTGGCGAACTTCCTGAAAATAATATCCAGGATGATGAAGAAAAGATAATGATGTCAATTATTGGTAGGCCTAATGTTGGTAAATCTAGTTTGTTAAATTCAATCTGTGGAGAAAAAAGAGCAATAGTTAGTGATATTAGTGGTACGACAACTGATTCAATAGATACGCTTATTAAAAAAGGTGATAATCATTGGAAAATTATTGATACTGCAGGGATTAGAAGAAAGAAAAATGTTAAATATGGCACTGAATTCTTTGGTATTAATAGGGCTTTTAAATCTATAGATAGAAGTGATGTTTGTGTTTTAGTTATAGATGCTATAGATGGAGTAACTGATCAAGACCAGAAGCTGGCTGGGCGCATAGAAGAACAAGGCAGAGCTTGCATAATTGTTGTTAATAAATGGGATCTTGTAGAAAAAAATAGTTCAACAATTTATCAAGTAGAAAAAGAACTTAGATCTAAACTTTATTTTTTACACTGGTCAAAAATGATTTTTATATCTGCCCTAACTGGTCAAAGAGTTGATAATATTTTTGAGCATGCTCTTAATGCTGTAAATCAACATAGAAGAAGAGTTACAACATCTGTAGTTAATGAAGTACTTAAAGAATCAATCAGTTGGAAAAGTCCTCCAACGAAGAGAAGCGGCAAGCAAGGTAGGCTTTATTACGGTACTCAAGTAAAGAACAAACCTCCCACTTTTACTCTTTTTGTAAATGACCCTAAATTATTCGGAATAACTTATAGAAGATATATTGAAAAACAAATTAGAGTAAATTTAGGCTTTGAAGGCACACCCCTCATTTTACTTTGGAGAGGAAAACAGCAAAGAGCTTTAAATAAAGAAGTCGAAAGAGAAAATATTGAGTTAATTCAAAAAGATTAATGAATTTGCTAACCAAATTTTCTGTTGGTCAATACGTTCATGGTAATAGAAGTTGGCTAAGAATTATAGATAGTAGATTAAAAATAATTATCGTAATGATATTTTTAATCACTCCAATTTGGGCAGGTCCAATATGGAGATTGAGTTTAGTTGGTTTTTTACTATTAATTACTTTTTTAAGTTTATTGCCATCTAGAGTATGGTGGCGATCATTATTTTTTCTCTCATGTTTGTCACTATTAATTGGATGTATATCAATACTTGCCTCGTCTGATATTCAATCTCTTGATGGCTACTTAAGAAATCCCAATGAGTTGCAAGTAGTACTGGAAAGCCAAAAAGAATGGAATATTTTGCAAATTCCTTCGCAGAAGATATGGTTTATTAATTTTGGTCCCTACAACTTATCAAGAAAAGCCTTTGAACTAGGAATAAAAACCTCCACTTTGATATTTACCGTTATTCATAGTGTGAATTTGATGCTTTTAACCACATTGCAGGAAGACATTGTATGGGGATTAAGTTGGTTTATGTATCCATTAAGAAAGATTGGATTGCCAACTAGTAAGTGGCTTTTTCAGTTGTTAATTGCATTACGTTTTATTCCTCTAGTGCAGGAAGAACTTCAAAATATCATTAAATCAGTGTCAGTTAGATCAATAAATTTTCGAAATTTAGGATTAAAGAAATCCTTTAATGTTTTATTAATCTTAGTGGAAAGGTTATTTCAAAATATATTTCTGAGAATTGATCATGGAGCAGAATCATTACTCTCAAAGAAAAAAATTATTATAAAAACCAACAGATTTAGAACTCTTTATCCTTCAAAATCTCTCAATGTAATTGTTAATACATTATCGATTTGTTTTATTTGCATAGCAATTTTTCTTAGAAAACTGTATGGTGCATTATAAATAACACAATATTTTAGGTTTGAGTTCTGAGCGTTATTTAAACCATCCAACATTTGGCATGTTATACCAAGTTTCTCCTGGAAATGATGGGAGAGATATTTATGCGACTTTATACGCTCAAAAAATGTTTTTCTTGGTAGAAGTTCGACAGAGAGAAGTTTTTTTTGAAGTTATACCTTATTTAGATGCCCGTAATCAGGCCGAATTAAACCTTCAAAAAGCTAGAAGAAAAGGATCTGAAGAACTATCTAAATGGGAGAATTTATTTACGCAAACTTTCTTATAAAAGGTGAACCCTGCAAATTATTTAAAAATAAAAAATAAAATACCATCAAATGTAAATATTCTTGCGGTAAGTAAAGGATTTAAAAGTCAAGAAATCAAGACTATTCAAAATATAGGTCAGAACGATTTTGGTGAAAGTAAGGTTCAAGAGGCGTTTGAAAAACAATTAACCTTAAAAGATCTTAAACAAATAAATTGGCACTTTATTGGAAGAATACAAAGTAATAAAATAAGAAAAATAGTTCAAAATTTTAAATACATTCATTCAGTAGATTCATTTGAAAAGTTGCAAAAGATTTCTAATATTTCACGTGAAGAGAAGAAAAATCCATTAATAATGTTGCAGGTTAAGTTGAGTGATGACCCTACTAAAGGAGGCTTTAATCCTGAATTTTTAATTTTGAAATGGAGAGAAATTCAAGAGTTGAAAAATATTTCATTAACCGGTTTGATGACTATCAATCCTAAAGGACTTAGCTCTAAAGAAAATTCAGGGTTGTTCAAAAAATGTCGTGCTCTCGCTGATTCACTGCAACTACCAGATTGTTCCATGGGGATGTCAGGTGATTGGGAGGAAGCTATTGACGCTGGATCAACTTGGTTAAGATTAGGATCATTGATTTTTGGAGGTAGATCCTAATTAGTTATTTTTTTATAAAAATCTTATCTATAAACTTGCAGTAAAGTTCAACTAACGTTATTTAAGTATAGGTAGTTTATTCATTTAAAAAATGAATCTATTACTTAAGGTTCTTAAACCTTAGTAATCAATTTCAAGAGGATTTAAAAGGTGTCACTTATTTCTAGATTAAAGGCAGTTGTTGCAGGGGATGAGTATCTCGATGATGATTTTGATGAGTTGGATTATGCTTCAGAGGATGAATTAAATGATATTAATAATTTCAAACAAAATCCAAAGAATGCAAATGCCCTTGCAAATTCAAATCCATTCGATTTTATGAATAACAACAGATCATCAAAAGTAGTTGGTATGCCTGGAATCTCAAATTCATCCTCAGAAGTAAGCTTAATGGAACCAAGAAGTTTTGATGAGATGCCTCAAGCTATACAAGCATTAAGAGAGAGAAAAACTGTAATTCTCAATTTAACTATGATGGATCCTGATCAAGCTCAAAGAGCGGTTGATTTTATTGCTGGGGGCACATATGCAATTGATGGACATCAAGAGAGAGTCGGTGAAAGTATTTTTCTTTTTGCTCCAAGTTGTGTAAATGTAACTAGTTCTTCCCCAGAAGAAGCTTCTCCTTCTTCTGTGTCTACAGAAAACACACCACAATATAGTTTGGGCAAAAATACTACTCCTGAACCAGCATGGGGTAATTCTAAATTAAGTGCTTATTCATGATTAATCTGTGACAGATAAAATTGCGATTATTGGTTTTGGAAATATTGCAAGTGCTATAGTTACCCCTCTATTAGATAACAAATTAATTCAGCCAGAGAATGTTTTTTGTGTTGTAAATACAGAAAAAAGTTTAGAAAACATAAAAAAAAATTATAAACATAATATAAACGTTTATAAATCAGGTTCTAAAGAGTCAAAAATAATTTGGGATTGTCAATATAAACTTCTTTCGATAAAACCCCAACAATTAAATGATATAAGTGAGGCCCATCATATAAAAAATAAGGACAATTTAATAGTTTCAATTCTTGCCGGGGTTTCAATAAATAGACTTACTCAAAAGTTTCCTAATCATAAATGTGTGAGGGTGGTTACAAATATTCCAATAACTATTGGAAAAGGTTTAACAGGGATTTCTTGGGGAGAAGAAATTACAGAAGATCAGAAACAATTTACAAAAAAATTATTTGAAAATACTAGTAAAATTTATGAATTTACTGAAGATTACCTTGATATATTTTTAGCTTTAACTTCATCAGGTCCTGCAATTATTGCTTTAATTATAGAAGCATTAAGTGATGGAGGATTAAGCGGGGGATTACCAAAAATAATTTCAGAGGAACTTGTTATGGAAATGATACTAGGGACTATTTGTCTAATAAAGGAAAATAAACTTACTACTTCTGAGCTTAAAAATTTAGTAACCTCTCCAGGTGGAACAACTATTTCTGCTTTAAGGGTTTTAGAAAAAAAGAGTGTAAGGTCAGCATTAATTGAATCAATAGTTTCAGCTAGTAATCGAAGTAAAGAGTTTCGTTAGGTTTTTCAATTATCTTTTAAGTTCATATAAACTTTTTCAAGTGAATTTATATTTTTAGCAATTGTGTATCTCTCAAGTATACGTTCTCTAGCTTTTTCTCCAAGATCTTTTGTAAATGAAGGGTGTTCTACAAGAATTGGGATTATAGTTTTTAATTGTGCAGCCACATTATCAGTTGAAATTACTATTCCTGCTCCGTTATCTAAAACTTCACCATCAGCTCCGGCATCTGTAGCTACACAAGCAGTACCAGCAGACATTGCCTCTAAAAGTGATAATGATAAACCTTCTACTAAGCTTGGTAAGAAAAATACTTCTGCTATTTGCATTATTGCTATCCTAGTTTCTAAATCTAATTCGGCACCCCACCAAATTAATTTCTCATTACCAAGGTTAGAAAAACTATTTTCAAGTGTTGGCTTCATTGGTCCATCCCCAACAATAACTAATTTGCAATTTTGAGTTTTTGTTTGGCGCCAAGAACGTAAAAGTGCCTCGATATTTTTCTCATTTGCAATCCTTCCCATATATAAAAAGATTCTTTCATTTCCAAGTTTGTTTTTTACCTGATCATATTTTTTACTTTTTTCGCAAAAAGGTTTCCAAATATTTTCATCAACGCCGTTTGGAATAATTATTTGTTTTTCTTTAGGTACTCCTAATTTCTCAAGAACATTTTTTTGAGGTTCAGAAAAAATAATTATTTTATCGAACTTTGCTAAAGAGGGAGCATAAAGTTGATATGTTAATTGTTGAGTGCTCGCAGTTAGATTTCTATTTTTTGCATCAAATGGTGGATGAAATGTTCCTATAAGAGGAACATTAATTTCATTACAAAGCTCTGGAAGTCTAAAGTCTAAAGGAGATAAAGTTAGGCTTGCATGTACTATGTCAGGTTTTAATCTTTCCAATGATAGCCTTAGCTCTTTTTCTGCCCTTGGTGAGGGTATTGTATAAACTTGAGATTTAATTAAATATGGGAGACTTACATCAGGATCATTTGCAAGAAATAATGGGTTTGATGAATTTGAACTAGAGGGATTGTCGAAATGAATAAAACTAATTTTATGCCCTCTGGCCTTTAATTCCTTAGTAGTTGAATTACCGTAAGTTACATTTCCACAAAAAGGGGATTTTTTTCCCAACCAGGCAATATGAACCACATTAATTGAATTAACTATTTATTAAGTTAACAGGCAAAGGCGCCATGATCATATTTTTTAAATTTTTTAATGCTTCATGAAAATGCTAACTATATATTTCTCTCAACATTTTTAGTGAAGATAGCTCCTTCTCTAATTGAGTAGAGATCCATGTCTCAATAATGAATAATATTTTAAGCCAGACTTTTTTGGGACCCAACAACTCTCCATTAGATTTTATTGGTAATTCGGGGAAAAGAAGTCTCTGTAATAGAGCAACTTCAGATGCATTTATTTTTAGATTACTTTGAGGATCTTCTATGGATGAAAACCCTTCACTTGGCAAATAATAACAACTCCATTCCCAATTTCCTAAAGGTGGAATAATAGGTTCTCCAGTTTTACAACAATGATGAATTGGTAAATTAATACCCCCGATGGCTAATAGATGGATTAAAGATTGAATACTCATTGAGAGCATTTTAATATCTTCTTCTTTAGATTCTTCATACAAATAAATCCTATCTAGATGTGCAAGAACACAAGTTAAATAGTTTTGTTGCTTATCATTATTACCTACTAATAAAAAAGTTAATTCAGTTATTGCTTGCGCGGCTGCAAGACATTCAATATTTTTCCCTAGACCAGAATAGCTTTTTAATATTTTAATTTGACGTACAGATTTAAGATTTCTTTTCCCAAAAATTTGCAGACTTAAATATGTTAATGGAGTAGCTGCGGCAAGACTACTTTTAGGACGTCTAGCACCAGGTACCGCTAATCGAACAATCCCCTGCTCATCAGTAAGAATAGTTATTAATCTATCATTCTCGCCTAATGGAGAAGCTTTAATACAGAGACCCTCTAGTCTGCACTCACCAGAACCAGACATTTAAAAATTTACTTCTTGGAAAATCTCACAAAAATTAGAAGTTCCAACGCAACTAATTCCATTATCAAACAAATCAATAACTTGTGTCAGTTTTTTTATACCACCTACAACTTTTATTTGATTTTGAGAGCCTGTTATTTTTAGTATTTCGGGGACATCATTAGATGTAAGAGGAGATCCAAACCCGTCCCCGAATTGAAAATTTTTTATTCCTAATTCCAAACATATTTCTATCGCATTAATAAAAACTTCTTCTTGTAGTTTTGATTTATTTATGATTATTGAAACTGGTAATCCAGATAATTTAACTTGCTCAATTTCAGCAGCGAAAGTTTCTAAATTTCTTTTGGATAAATTGATAAAGTTTGGGATATATTCAATTCCTTTTGCACCCTTATCTTTTGCAAAACAAACTAATTCTTCAATAAATGAAACTGGTAAATCTGCTAAAGGGTAAGAAATAAGTGCGTTTATATCCGCACTGTAATTACCCAAACAGTTTTTAAGATCAGTTAAATAATTTAGTGAAGTAGAAATATTTTTGATATTGTATTTTCTTATTAAATCGCAATTCACACAGAAATCTTCCCATGATAAATAAGGGTTAATAATAATCGCATGAATTTTCTCGTTTAATTCATATTCAATATTGGGCATTTAAAACTTATTTAGATTGAATCAGTCCATAACCTCCATGATTCCTTTTATATATAACTTGAAGTTCATTATTTTTCTTGTTTCGAAAAACATAAAAATCATGATCAATTAGATCTAATTGTTTTCTTGCTTCGTCTGATGAAATTGGAGTCATTTCAAAGTATTTATTTTTTATAGATGGCTCAGGCAGACTTGCTTCAGTTCCTTCTTTAAAAAAAGCTTTATCTAAAAAATTTGATTCCATACTTTCAATTGGTAAAGAATCTTTATTTTTAAATTGTTTATTATGAATTGTTTTATTGTTTCTTTCTTTGTATTTGCGTAATTTTCTACAAAGTTTATTTGAAACTAAATCAATGCTTGAGTATAGATTTTCAGTTTTTTCTTCAGCTCTAATTACGGTACCATTTGCAAAAATAGTAACTTCTGCAGTTTGGAACGAGACTCTTGGATTCTTTTCAATTGAAAGGTGTATGTCAGCTTCTTTAACGATATCCTTATAGTGATGTGTTGCTTTTTCTATCTTTGCCTCAGTATATTCTTTTAATGCTCCAGTGAGCTCAAGATTCTTTCCATGGATTAAAATTTTCATAACAAATCTAAAAATATTTACTTACTTTCTAAATCTACTTAAATATGGATAATAGAACAGCAATAATTAAACAACCTGATAATATTTCTTCTTTTAATGATGTTTATAAATTACAAAAAGAATATCAGGAGGCATTGATTTTAGATAATTCTAACCCTGATTTTATTTGGATAGGGGAGCATCAACTCTGTTATACATTGGGGAGAGGATCTAATTACGATAATTTACTATTTTCTCTGAATGATGCTAAATATGATGTTTTTAAGATTGATAGAGGTGGTGAGGTAACTTGTCATATGCCAGGACAATTAGTAACGTATTTGGTTTTAGATTTGAAAAATTTTAATAAAGATTTAAATTGGTACTTAAGAAAAATTGAAGAAATTATTATAAAAATCCTTGGAGCTTTTAATATAGATTGTCACTCTAGAAAAGGGTTTACTGGTGTTTGGATAGGAAATAAGAAAATCGCATCAATTGGAATTGGGTGTAAAAGATGGATTACGATAAATGGATTTTCAATCAATATTGACTGCGAATTAGAAAACTTTAATAAAATTGTTCCTTGCGGAATAGAAAATTGTCTTATGGCAAATATGATTGATTACAACAAAAATTTAAATATTCAAGAAGTCAAGAGAATTGTTAAAAAAATCATTCAGGAAGAATTTAATTTTGATTTTGTATCAAAATAGAAATTAAAATTTCAAAATCAATTTAATATGGGTGATTTAGCGTACTGGCCTTCAGCCAAACCTCTTTCTAAAAAAGATAAATTTGCTAAAAATAGAGATTTTATTAAGAACCTTGATCATATAGATCAAATTTGGGAAAAATTAAAATTTAAATGTGGTGATACTTTAGCTGTTTGCGATTTAAGAGGGAAATACAAAGAAAAATTTTCTTATTCTGAGCTGGCTGATTTAATAACAAAAGTCTCTTTTTCTTTCGAAAATTATGGTTTAAAAAAGGGGGATGTAGTTACTGTAATATCTGAAAATTCTCCAAGATGGCTAGCAGTAGATCAAGGCTTAATGCGTTTAGGAGCTATAAATGCAGTGAGAGGTATTAATTCTCCTTCAGTAGAATTAGACTATATTATTGAGCACTCTAATTCAGTAGGACTAATAGTTCAATCTAAGGAAATTTGGCTAAAGTTAAACAACAAAGAAGAATTAAAAAAAAGACTGAAATTTATAATCAATTTAGAAGATGAACAATTTGAAAGTTTAATAAGTTGGAGTACATTCATAAGTTCAGTAGAAAAAGAAAATTCACAAAATAATAATCTTGAAAAATTTAATCCAGAAATTGATGACGTCGCTACTATTCTTTACACTTCTGGGACGACCGGAAAACCTAAAGGTGTGCCTTTGACTCATGCAAATTTTTTACATCAAATAATCAATTTAGCCTATATCGCTGATCCAGAACCAGGGACCTCTGTATTAAGCGTTTTGCCTATCTGGCATTCTTATGAGAGAAGTGCTGAATACTTCTTTTTTTCATGCGGTTGTTCTCAATACTATACAATTCCAAAATTTCTTAAAGATGATATTACACAAATAAAACCTGTTGTCATGGCTACTGTACCGAGACTATGGGAAGCAATACATGATGGTTTTTTTCAGGCTTTGAAAAAAATGCCTTCCAAAAAGCAAAAACTTATTAAGTTTTTGATAAGTAATAGTTCGGTTTTCAAAAGAAGTCTTAGAAAGATAAGAAATATAGATATAAATCAAATAACTTTTAAATCAAAAATCCCCTTACTGGGTTCTGTTATTAGCCGATATCCTTTACATAAATTGTCTACTATTTTTTTATGGCCGAATATTCTTAGACAACTATGCGGAGAAAAACTGAAATTTCCCATTAATGGTGGAGGTGCATTGCCAGAACATGTAGATCTTTTTTTTGAATCTTTAGGTGTAGATGTTTTGGTGGGATATGGACTCACAGAAACTAGTCCAGTATTAACTTGTAGGAGAAGAGAATTAAATGTTAGAGGATCATCTGGGCAGCCTCTTTCATTTACTGAAATCAAAATAGTGAATGATGATAAAAAAAAGATTCTGAAGTTCAGAGAAGTCGGGAAAATTCTTGTTAGGGGGCCGCAAGTAATGAAAGGTTATCTTAATAATGAAATAGCTACAAATGATGTTTTATCCAAGGATGGTTGGTTTGATACTGGTGATTTAGGTTTTCTAATACCAAATGGTTCTCTCTTTATAACAGGAAGAGCCAAGGATACAATAGTGCTATCAAGTGGTGAAAATATAGAACCGAATCCGCTAGAGACTGAAATCCTTAGTTCTGAATTTATTAATCAGATTCAACTAGTAGGACAAGATAAGAAATGTTTAACAGCCCTTGTAGTTCCTAATGTCGAATTGGTTAAAAGCAAGTTTTTGGAAGAAGACCTTTCAAAATTAAACCTGAATAAGAAAATTGGTACATTTTTCAAATCACAAATTAATAATTTGCTTAAAAGTCGATTAGGAGCAAGATCAGAAGAACAAATATTAGATTGTTATTTTGTTGATGCCTTTACTTTAGAAAATGGGTTGTTAACACAAACTCTTAAACAAAAAAGAAAAGAAATAGAAAAAAAGTATTCATTACAAATAGAAAATATGTATGAAAACAAATTTAGTAAGAAAATTTGATTTGTTCTATCTATATTGAAAAGGTAATTTAATTTTTTATGGAAACAAAAAACTCAATATCTATAAAGCGCTCAATAGCTATTAAAGCTGTAGTTACACCAACTTGGAAGGAAGATGCTGAAAAAGAATTAAGTAAAGCAATTTCAAACATTGATCAGCAATTATCGCAACTGGAGCAAGAGGGGCAGCAAATAGTAAATAATATTAGATCCCAATCGGTTAATCCCCTAGATCCAAGAGTTCAAGAACAGGTTAGTCAGGTGCAACAACAAGTCGCAGCAAAACGAAATGAAATTGAAGAACAAAAAAGAAATCTACTTCAACAACAGAGTCAAGTTCGCGAATTAAAAATGGACGAAATTGTTGATCAAGGGCAAGTGGATAGTTTCTGTGATGTCACTGTGGGAGACAATCTTATTGAAAAAATGCAAGTCTCGATTACGGTTAAAGATGGAGTTATTCAATCTATAGATAATAATTAAAGAGAAGATTTAGTATTTTTGATAAATATAAGTAAATCTTAATTTCGAAAAGTTTTAAATTCTAATCGATCTAAATTATTACTTTCTTAAGTTTTAAGAGTTCCCACTGTGAACATGATTTCGTATAATTAAAACAAGAGTTTAAAGGGTTCTTAACCATAAAAACTTTAGGAAGTTTGGTAGAAATCCCTTGAAACTTATGCAATAACAATTTTCTTATGTCTCACGAAATATTCATGCCTGCCTTGAGTTCTACTATGACGGAGGGCAAGATTGTGGAATGGTTGAAAAATCCAGGAGATAAAGTTGAAAGAGGTGAATCTGTCTTGGTTGTTGAATCTGACAAGGCAGATATGGATGTTGAATCTTTTCAAGATGGATATCTTGCAGCTGTTTTAATGCCTGCTGGCAGCACTGCACCAGTAGGAGAGACTATCGGTCTTATTGTAGAAAATGAGGATGAGATAGCTTCTGTTCAAGAACAAAATAAAGGAAAACAACCCGAAGTTTCTAGTTCGGATCAACTTGAATTGGTAAGCAATAAAACGGAAGAAAAACCTGTGATTCAAAGTGAAATTGTTGAAAAACAAGAAAAAGAAGTCGTATTAATGAGTGAAAAGGCAGCCTCATCTTTTAATAGTGATCAAATAAATGCTGCTACGAGTAATGTTTCTTCGAGGGTGATTGCATCTCCAAGAGCTAAAAAACTTGCCTCTCAAATGGGTGTTGATTTAGCAAAGGTTCATGGATCCGGACCTCACGGAAGGATTCAAGCCGATGATATTTTAAAAGCTAATGGCCAACCAGTCTCTATACCATGGATAGGTGAAGGTGGTTCTCCTGCAAGTATACCTGGTGCAAATTTGGGAGTTGAAAGTAAACCAGAAACTTCAGGAAATAGTTTTGGTAATCCCGGAGAAACAGTTCAATTTAATACTCTTCAAAAAGCGGTAAATAAAAATATGGAATCTAGTTTAGATGTGCCATGTTTTAGGGTGGGTTATTCCATTAACACAGATAAATTAGATAATTTCTACAAAAAAGTAAAACAGAACGGAGTTACTATGACTGCTTTACTAGTAAAGGCAGTTGCAAAGACACTAAAGAAACATCCTCAAGTTAACTCAAGTTTTTCAGAAAATGGAATTTCTTATCCAGAAAATATAAATATTGCTGTTGCTGTTGCGATGGAAGATGGTGGACTAATAACTCCAGTTTTAAAAGAACCATGCAATACTGATTTATTTGAATTGTCTAGGGAATGGAAAGATCTCGTAAAAAGATCAAGATCAAAACAATTAGAACCTGATGAATACTCAACGGGAACCTTCACTTTATCTAACCTTGGGATGTTTGGAGTTGATAGATTTGACGCAATTCTTCCTCCAGGTACCGGTGCTATTTTAGCCATAGCATCATCGAAACCAACCGTTGTTGCTAATAGTGATGGTTCAATATCTGTTAAAAAAATAATGCAAGTAAATCTAACAGCTGATCATAGAGTGATCTATGGAGCTGATGGAGCTTCATTCTTAAAAGACTTGGCTTCCCTAATTGAAGATGAGCCAGAGACTCTTGTCTCCTAAATTTAATTGATTTCTCAAATTAATAATGAAGAAAGAGATTATAAGCTTGAAGCTTATGATTATTTACTTGATCCTTCATTAATTGCTAGTAAACCTTCTGCAATTAGGCATGAATCAAGATTGATGATAGTTAGAAATAGTTTTTTAGAAGAAGACTGTTTAACTAATAAATTTACCAAGAATCTTTTAGATGAATTTAGAGAAGGGGATCTTGTAATTGTAAATAATACTAAAGTTATGAAAGCTAGGTTAAAGGTTGAATTAGAAAATAAGACATTAGTCGAATTATTAGTTTTAGAAAGATCCCATGAATGTGTTTGGTTATGTTTGGCAAAGCCAGCAAAAAAGTTAAAAATAAATAGAAAATTAAAATTAAAATCTCCATTAGCACAAGATATTAATTTGATTGTTGATGGAGTTGATGAAGAAACTGGAGGGAGATTTATTAAATTTCCGGAAAATATAACTTGTCTCAATTCAATGAATGAACTTCTTGATAAATACGGGGAAATCCCTCTTCCTCCTTATATAAAAAATTCCGAAGAAGAATCTTTTCATGAGAAAAGTTATCAAACTGAGTATGCAACAAATCCGGGGGCAGTTGCTGCACCAACAGCTGGTTTACACTTAAGCAAAAGTCTTATTTCCAATCTAAAAAAAAAAGGCGTAATAATCTTACCGATAACTTTGCACGTGGGTTATGGAACATTCAAACCAATTGATCAAGAAGATTTAAGTAACTTAAAACTTCATAAAGAATGGGTAAGTGTTAATAAGGAAGTAGTGGAGGAAATAAAAAGAATAAAGAAAACAGATAGAAAAATAATTGCTATTGGTACAACTAGCGTAAGAGCTCTTGAAAGTTGTTATTCTCACGAAATTAATGACTTTATTCCCATAGCTAAATACGTAGATTTAGTAATTAAGCCAGGTTATAAATTTAAGGTAGTTGATGGATTATTAACTAATTTTCATCTCCCTAAAAGTTCATTATTACTTTTAGTAAGTGCAATGATTGGTAGAGAAAGATTATTAGATCTGTATAAAAAAGCCATAAAAGAAAAATTTAGATTCTTCTCTTATGGCGATGCGATGTATATTTCACCAGATTCACTACTGGAGAAAAAATAGATTTAGGCTTTGACTGGTTCTTGAATGATTCCGCTTGGAACTTCAGTAAACATAATTGATGATAAATACCTCTCTGCTAAATCAGGTAGAACAACTACAATTGTCTTCCCAGCATATTCATCTTGTTCAGCTAATCTAACAGCAGCAGCAGCGGCAGCCCCACAAGATATTCCTACTAATAGACCTTCCTCTTTAGCTAACCTAAGAGCCATCTCAATTGATTCGTCATTTGTTACTTGTTCGACCTTATCAACAATTGATAAGTCAAGGTTCTTAGGAATAAATCCTGCTCCAATTCCTTGGATTTTATGTGGTCCGGATTTAACCTCTTCTCCATTCATTGTCTGTGTAATAACAGGACTGTGTGATGGTTCTACAGCTACAGAAGTAATATTCTTGCCCTTCTCTTGCTTAATGTATCTTGAAACTCCTGTAATTGTGCCGCCAGTTCCAACCCCTGCAACTAGGACATCAATTTCACCATCGCAATCATCCCAGATTTCTGGTCCAGTAGTTTTGAAATGAATTTCAGGGTTTGCTGGATTATCAAATTGACCTGGCATGAAATATTGAGAAGGATTACTTTCTGCAATTTCTTTAGCCTTAGCTATTGCTCCAGGCATACCTTTAGATGCCTCTGTTAAAACAATTTCAGCACCCAACACTGCCATAACCCTTCTTCTTTCAATTGACATGGATTCTGGCATTGTAAGGATCAGTTTATAACCTCTTGCTGAAGCAGTAAAAGCTAGAGCAATTCCTGTATTTCCAGAAGTTGGCTCAACAATAGTTTTGTCTTTTGTAAGTTTCCCACTTTTCTCTGCATCCCAGATCATGTTTGCGCCAATCCTACATTTGACACTATAAGCGGGGTTTCTACCTTCAATTTTTGCAAGTACTGTAGCTTTCGCGTTTTTAGTAACTGATTTTAATTTTACTAATGGAGTGTTTCCAATAGCAAAACTGTTGTCCTCATAAATTTTTGCCATTTATATATTGAGAAAATATATATTAATACTAACTATTATTCAGAAAAAGAGTATATAAGTTTCTATACGGTAAATACTAGGAATTTAGAAATTATTTAGTGCTTCAGAAAAGGTTTTCCATAATTGATCTTGGTCTTCTAATCCAACTGATACTCTAATAAGGTGCGAGGGTATACCAAAACTTTCAGCCCAATCCAACTCGTCATAATGAGCTAGTAAAACATAAGGACAAACTAGAGTAAATTTTGTACCTAAACTAGGTCCTTTAGATACTTTTAGAGAATCATAAAATTTTTTAGCTTTGTTCAATCCTCCATTTAATTCAAACGATAATAAGCAGCCGTATCCTCCATCAGAAGTAAGTAAAGAATTAAAATTTGGACAATTTTCAGGATGGAAAATATTTTTAATCTCGCTATGGGTCTCTAATCTTTTTTTTAATTCTAAACATGCTTTATTTTGTTCAAAAACTCTTTGATTTACATCTCTACTAACTTTCTCTAGATAAACTATATCTCCATCGGAAAGTATTGGAATATTAATCTCGTTTAATGCATTTCTAAACTGATCAATCCATTTGCTTTTTGGATTTAGTATTAATGATCCGGCAAGAATATCACCACTACCTGAAAAAATTTTTGTAAGTGAAGTAAAAACTATATCTGCATGTTCTATGGAATTTATATTTAAATTCGAACCAATTGTATCGTCAACAATTAACGGAATATTTAGCTTTTTTGCAATTTTTGAAATTTTTTTAATGTTTACACATTTGAGCATTGGATTACTTGGAAGTTCAATAATTAATGCTGATGGATTTATTCTTTTGATTTCTAATTCAATATCCGCGCAATTTTCTTCTGTAATTAACTTTGCTCCGTGAAAGATTTTCATTGGTAATTTAAGTACATCTACATATGGAAAACCAACTTGGAGTGTTGGTTTAGCTGGAAATAATTTATATATGATTTCTAATGATGTATGCAATGCAGACATTCCAGATGAAGTTAAGTGAATATCATTAGAGTTAATTTTTGTAGATTTAGAAATTCTATTTTTTATTCTTTGAGAACATTCATTTACGTAAGATTTTGGAGGGCAATCTTCAAGACCTAGTTCTATAGCGGCAGCTCTTGAAGATAGACCAAGACCAGTATGTTGCCAAAAATATTTTGCATAAATACTTCCTTCTTTTTCAGTTATTAAGAAAGCTAAATTATCTCTTTTTTCTATTAACGAGAATTGTTCAGAAGTATTTCTATCAATGTATTTTTTAGCTTTAAAAGCTATGCTTTCATTCGGATATGGCCAGATACTTTTATTGTTGTAGTAATTTTGCTTTTTTACTTTTTCGCATAATCTTTTCACTATGGGGTTTAGCCCGAATCGTGGGTAAATGGACTTCAATAAATTCATGCATTCTTGATCTTTTTCCTCGTAATTTATTACATCATTCCAAGTTGGTAATGCTACAGAAACGGCATGAATACTATCAGGAATTGCATATCCCAACTCTAAATTTTTCCATATAGGTTTTTTAAGTAAATCTCTCAATTTTCAGAATTTATTTAAAGCAAATAAAATGTCCGAGATTAAATCGTTTGTATCTTCACATCCAATTGATAATCTGACAAGAGCATCATCTATCCCTAGTAGATTTTTTGTTTTGTCATCAACAGAAGCATGAGTCATCGTTGCAGGGTGACAAATTAAACTTTCAACTCCTCCAAGGCTTTCTGCTAGAGAGAAATATTTGAGAGATTTGCAAAATTTAAAAGTATCCTCTTTATTTAAATTTAATTTTAGGGTGATCATTGAACCTCCAGATTTCATTTGCGATTTTGCTAAATTAAATTGCGGATGTTCTTGATTAAAAGGGTAAATTACTTTACTAATAATTTTATGATTACCTAATTCTTCAGAAATAAATTCTGCACTTTTAGTTTGTTGTTCGATTCTTAAAGGAAGAGTTTTTACTCCTCTCGTAATGAGCCAACTATCAAAAGGAGATGGTTGAAGCCCGAGAGCTTTTTGAGAGAAAAGCATCTTACTATTCCATTCCTCATTATTTGTAAGTACTGCTCCGCCAAGTGCGTCACTATGTCCATTAATGAATTTTGTGGTGCTTACAACCGATAGTGTTGCACCAAGGTCCAATGGTTTTTGAATAAGCGCTGTAGAAAATGTGTTGTCTACAACTACTGGTATTTCGAGTTTATTCGCTTCATCACAAATCGCCTTAATATCAAGTACCTTCAAAAGTGGATTAGTTGGACTTTCTAGCCATATCAAGGTTGGCTCGAAGTTTGAAATCTTTTTGATATTATTTTCGTTTGTAAAATCTGTGTATAAAACTTCTAGTCCAAATTTCTTGAAAACTTTTTCGAACATCCTCACTGTACAACCATAGAGATTTGACTCGCAGAGTATCTTGTCACCTGATTTTAGTGTTGATGAAATTGCAGTTACCGCGCTAATTCCAGATCCAAAAACTGTACAGTATTTAGAATCTTCTATTGATTTAAGGATGTTTTCTAGAATTCTAAAGTTTGGATTGCCTGATCTGGTGTAGTCGAAATTATCTTTATTTCCATGTTTGAAAGTAGATGTAGAAAAAATAGGAGGCATAACGCATCCAGTTTCTTCTGCAAATGTTTCCCCATGGTGAATAGATAAGGTCTTAAAACCTGGCTTTTTTATATTATTTTCCTTATTTCCCATTATTTTTAAAAATAAGAATTAAATTAAATCTCTCTTTTAAAAAATGAGAGATTTAATAATCCAAAGAAAAGTAGTATTAAACTTTTCTTGAATAATATTCAACAACTAGTAGTTCGTTTATTTCAAGAGCCACCCACTCTCTATCGCATTTCCCATTTATTTTTCCCGTTAATTTAGGTTTGTCTAAATCAAGATGAGGTGGGACATTTGCTAAACCAGGGAATTCTATATTACCTTCTACAAGTTTTTTGCTTGCTTTGTTTTCTTTAATTCCGATTACATCGCCTGATTTGCATTGATAACCAGCAATATCAAGAACCTTTCCATTAACGGTTACATGGCCATGATTTACTAATTGTCTTGAGCCTGGAATGGTACCTCCAAAACCTAATCTAAAACAAACATTATCAAGTCTGTTTTCTAAAAGTCTTAGTAGGTTAGTTCCTGTAGATCCTTCTTGAGCTCTAGCTTTTTTTACATAACGTACTAGTTGTTTTTCAGAAACTCCATAATTAAACCTAAGTTTCTGCTTTTCTTCTAGACGAATTGCATATTCTGATCGCTTGCGACGGGCTTGGCCGTGCTGACCTGGAGGATTAGACTTCTTTGAAGCTTTCCTGGTGAGACCTGGTAGTTCTCCCAAGCGACGCGTAACCCTTAATCTGGGGCCGCGGTATCTTGACATAATTTTAAATTAAATAGAAAATTGCAATAAATTGGATAATTGATTAAATTCAATTAAACTAATTACTACTGGAAATATTATTTTACATCATTAAAGTGTTCAAAACTATTAATAAATCAATTACTTCTATACTTCTTTTTATGATTTCGTTTTATCAAAAGTGGTTTTCTCCTTTTTTTGGACCAAGATGCAGATTTATTCCAAGTTGCAGCTCTTATGGATATGAGGCAATTACTAGACATGGTCCTTGGAAGGGAGGGTGGTTAACTTTAAAAAGATTAAGCAGATGTCATCCTTTAACTCCCTGTGGATGTGACCCTGTGCCTGACTAAATGAATGAAAATATTTATTTTTGTTAGGCAGGGATGTTGCCTTTGTGATTCATTAAAAAACAAACTGGCAAAAATAAATCTTAATGAGTTATTCCCTAATCTAGAGGAGCTTAAAGAAATTGATATTGATAGGGTCGATTTATATAAAGATAAATATAAAAAATATGATTATGAAGTACCTGTTATTGCTGTTGAAAGAATTAGGTCCGAGGAGATCATAGAATTGCCTCGCATTTCTCCAAGATTAAAAGATGATCAATTAAAGAATTGGTTTCAAAAAAATATTAGTACCATTCTGGAGAAATAATTTTTTTATATGAGATCTATAAAATTACATAAACTTTTAGATTTGGTAGGAATTATTCCTTCATTAGATTTAATCGATCATGAAATCAATAATATTTCTTTTAACTCTAAAGAAGTACAAAAAGGAACTTTATTTTTAGGTATGCCTGGTTTAAATGTTGATGGAGGAAAATATTGTATTGAGGCAATTGAAAATGGTGCAGAGGCTGCCATTATTGGGTCTGCTGCAAAAGAGAAAATTGGATCTATTGATCGAGAAAGGATTTTGGTTATAGAGGATAATTTAGATTATATTTTTGGTCAAATAGTCGCTGAGTTTTGGAATAGGCCTTCAAGAAAACTTAAACTTATTGGTGTTACGGGTACAAATGGAAAAACGACAATTACTTTTTTATTGGAATATCTTTTAAAAAAATTAGGGAAAAAGACTGCATTATTTGGGACCTTGTTTAATAGATGGCCTGGCTTCTCAGAAGTGGCTTCTCATACAACTGATTTCGCCGATAAACTTCAAAAGAAATTAAATGCTGCTGTTGAGGCAGAATCTGAATTCGCGATATTAGAGGTAAGTTCTCATTCTATTGCTCAAAACAGGATATCAGGATGCGAATTTGAGGCGGCTATTTTTACTAATTTAACTCAAGATCATCTTGATTATCACTCAGATATGGAATCATATTTTCAAACAAAAAGAAAATTATTTTTCCCACCTTACTTAAAAGAAAAAGATGGGATTTGTGTATTAAATCATGATGACCATTGGATATCTAAATTATCATCTGATCTTGAAAAAAGATCTTTATTAGTCTCTACAAAGATTACTGAAAGTGAATTTGAAAATGATGATTTTTTTTTCGTAACAGATAAAAAATTTACTGAAAGTGGTTCCACCTGTATTTTTCATACACCTAGGGAAAAAATTCAACTTTTTGTTCCACTTGTCGGTGAATTTAATTTAATGAATGCGATTCAAGCAATAACAATTTTGTATAAACTTAATTTTTCTTTAAAAGATCTATCAAAGTTAATACAATCTTTCCCTGGTGCTCCTGGGAGAATGGAGAAAATACAAATTGATAATAATGACGTTTCAAGATCTCTTCCAACAGTAATTGTTGATTATGCCCACACTCCTGATGGATTAAAAAAAGTTTTGCAATCAATTAAAAAACTTTGTGAAGGGAAACTAATAACTGTTTTTGGCTGTGGCGGAGATCGTGATCGTAGTAAAAGGCCTTTAATGGGATCAATAGCTGAAGAGTTTTCTGATCAACTTTTTATAACTTCAGATAATCCAAGATCAGAAGAACCCCAAAAGATAGTAAATGATATTTTGATGGGTATAAAAAAAAGAGAAAAAATAACAATTGAAATTGATAGATTTAAAGCAATAAATGAATCTATTAAATTTGCCAATAAAAAAGATATTGTTTTAATTGCAGGAAAAGGACATGAAGACTACCAAATTCTCAATGATAAAGTTATTAATTTTGATGATAGAAAAATAGCTTATAAATTATTAAAAGAAAAAAATAAATCTCAATAAAATTTCCTAATCAAATAAGAAAGATCTTTACGCAAATCACAAGAAAAGTTTCTTAGAATCAATGGAGTTATTTTTAATAAAATGAAAGGCTTAGCCTTAGTTGTAGGCGCAGGTGGAATTGGAACACAACTAGCTAAAGATCTGAATGAAAGTGAAAAAGATTTAGATGTTGTTTTGTGTGGAAGAAAAAGTGAATTTAATTCTTTTTGGGAATTAGATATAGAGGATTCTCAATCCCTTTTGCAGTTGAAAAATAAAATATCAAATCATCCTTCAAAATTAAGGCTAGTTGTTAATGCTACAGGTAGACTTCATAGTGATTCTCTTCAACCAGAAAAAAGATTACAACATCTTGATAAAAAAAATATGATGGAAAGTTTTTCAATAAATGCCTTTTCTCCTATTTTATTAGCTAAAGCGATTGAAGAATTTATACCAAAAGATTTTGATTTTAATTTTGCAAGTATAAGTGCAAGAGTTGGTAGCATTGGAGATAATCAAACTGGAGGTTGGTATTCATATAGAGCTGCAAAATCTGCGCAAAATCAGTTTTTTAAATCTTTAAGTATTGAATGGGCTAGACGTTTCCCAAAGGCTACTATCACATTGCTTCATCCAGGAACAGTAGATACTGATTTATCTAGACCTTTTCATAAATTTGTTCCAGAACATAAATTATTTAGTAAAGAAAAATCCTCCCAATTCTTGATCAATATTATTAAAAATCAATCACCAGAATCTACAGGAAAATTTATTGCATGGGACAACTCGGAGATACCTTGGTAAACTAAATTTTTTTTATATCAATAGATCTTTAAGTCAATATTTTTTTTATTTCTCTAGCAAGTAAATCAATCTCAGCTTCTGTAGTCATTTGATGTACGCATGCTCTAAACCATTTTGGATCTTCTAAAACTCTAATCCAAATTTTCTTTTCTCCAAGTTTCTTTACAAATTTATCCTTATCTTTAATATTTTCGATATTAAAACTAACAATCCCATTTAAATATTTTTTTTCTAAAACTAATTCAACACCCTTTGATTGATTTAATTCATCCCAAAGTTTTCCACTTAATTTTTTGATATTTTTGTTTTTTTCTTTTTCATGGCAGTCTTTATCCAAAAGATCTAAAGAATTCCGGAGCCCAGCAAGTAAAGGAATACAAGAGGTAGCTATTTCAAATTTCCTTGCATCATCATGAAAAAGATTATCTGAAGGCTCATAAATGCCTTGTTCTTTTTTTAATGATTTCCAACCAATTATTGTTGGATCTGTTTCATGAATAAATCTATCTGAGACATAAATGGCTCCAAGTCCTTCTGGTCCACATGCCCATTTATGAGAAGTTATTGAATATAAATCAGAATAAAAAACTTCTTTTTCAATATTTATGTGCCCAAAGGTTTGAGCACCATCAACAAGTAAATAAGAATCTTCTCGATTATTTTTTAATTCGATAGAAATTTGTTTTAAAGGAATTTTATATCCAAAGTTCCATAAGATATGAGAAATAATTAGGATCTTAGTCTTACTATTTAGATTTTTCAAAATCTCTAAAATTATATTTTCGTCGTTTAGATTTTTAATTTTTTGGATTGGCAAAATTTTGAATATTAATTTATTTCTTCTGCAAAATTCTCGACTTGCAGCCACTACTCCAGGATGTTCACAGTCACTTATTAACAACTCTTCTCCCTCTTCTACTTTTATTCCCCAAAAGGGCAAAATCATACCGGAAGAGATATTTTCGGTAAAAGCTACATTCTTTGAATTGACACCTAATTTTTGCGCAATGATTCTTTTTGTGGTCAATATTTCTTTGTAAATAAAAGGCCACATATCATTGGTAAATGGTCCTAAATCTTGGATAATTTCCCAAGTTTTAACTATTGCTTCTAGAGAAGATTTTGGTAATGGTCCTTGACCGCCATAGTTGAAATAATACTTATTTTTTAATGCGGGTATTTGATCTCTTAGATTATTTCTCATGGAAATTTATATTATATTTTCAACTCTTGAATTTTTTTAAATATTGCCCACTAAAGTTACTGTTCTAAATTCAATATCCTCAATTACTTTCCAAGGTTCAGCACTCCTTTCTGCAAATTTTAAATTTTTAAATCCTAGTTCTTTAAAATCACTTATAAACTCTGGCTCATACCATGCTCCACTAATACATCCTGTCCATAAATCATGATCATTTTGCAATCTTAAAGGAACTTTTTTGTTAGAGACGATATCGCTAATTGCAATTCTTCCATTATCGTTTAAAACTCTTTTTATGTTATTTAGAAGGTTATTTCTAGATTCTGGACTTACCAAGTTTAAAACGCAATTACTTAAAATAATATCAACTGATTTATCTGCGATTAATGGATTTAAATCTTTATCTAATTCATCAAGTTTTTCAATTGAACCTTCTAGAAATTCTGTATTGTTGAAACCTATATTTTTTGTAACTTCTTTAGAGGCTGATCTTGATAAAGAAAGCATGTCAGGATTCTGATCAACTCCAATAACTTTCCCTTCTTTCCCAACAATTTGGGCACAAATGAAAGCATTTTTGCCGCTACCACTTCCAAGATCTAAGACTATATCATTTTTTTGAACATATTTTGTTGGATCACCACACCCATAGTCTCTTTCTATAACCTCTTGAGGAATTGCTTCAAGTAAAACGGGATTAAACCCAACTGGTGTACAAAGACAACTTTCTTTTTCTTGTGCGGCTGAGCCATATCTTTCTTGAATCGCATCTTTATGATCGAATTGATTAGGTGCTTTATTCGATGTGTTTGTATTACAGCAACTTTCAGACATATTTTTTAAAGGACTCTTGATAAATATAGCCAAAAAAAAAGCCCCTGAAAAAGGGGCTTTTAATTTGTTTAATTAAATTATTTAGTGTAATTAACACCTCTGTAATTTAATTCTGCTTTTTCATTACTTGAAGAAGCGTCATCCATTCTGTTGGTGTATACGTTTCTTCTGTAGGTAAGTTCAACAAGTTGCTTTTTAGCAGCTTCTTTGTTTTGAACGTAGTTTTTACCTCTGTAAGTTAAAGTAGTCATGTTTCGATGTGACAACACGGCCATCCCCCGTTCCATGGTATGACTCGAACTGCGCCCTCAAATGAGGGTGAACGAAAAAGTAGCGATTGCTACCAAATTATTATAAGCGTATTTTTAACTGCATGTCTAGCTTTTACAAATAGAAACGAAGATTTAATGTTTTTTTAATTATTATCTTAGGTAAATTTTTTTATAAATAGTCTCTAAAAAGGTTTATGTTTATATTTGGTTTAATCTTCATGTAACTATTTATTTATGACAGGTTTTTTATATTTCTTGGGAAATACTTTAAGGTGGCCAGTGTTAAAGCCAAAAGAATTTTTTTCACTACATGCTTATTTTTCAATTATTTATTTGATAACTTTTACTTTGAGTAAATATGATGTAAGCCAATCAAATTTAGTTTTTACTTTAGGAATTCTTGCACCTCTTTTAATCGCTATTGGTCAAGGACTTCCAATTGATTGCCTTGATATGGAATCATCTTTGTTGAAGGAATTAAAAACTAAATAATATATATTTCAGTTAAAAATTTTTATAAAACCTGGACAACTTCGCTTATTTCAGGAATCATTTCTTTTAACTTTCTTTCAATACCCATTTTGAGAGTCATAGTGCTACTTGGGCAACTACCACATGCTCCTTGAAGTCTGACTTTGACAATTGGACCATCTATTTCTGCAATCTCTACATTACCTCCATCAGAAATTAAAAAAGGTCTTAGCTCGTCAAGGACTTTTTCTACATTTTCGTTTGTCAGCGAGAGTGTTTCAGTACTCATAATTTTGGATTAACTTTATAATAAGCCTAGAAAGAAATCTGATTAATTGCAAAAAAGATAATTTTCTGTTGTGACTTCATCTAAAAATCCCACTAATGACAATAGCTACTTTGATGCAGTCTTAGTAGGAGCAGGGATAATGAGTAGTACTTTAGCCCTCCTAATTTCAGAAGTTTTACCAGATATAAAATTTCTTATTATAGAAAAATTAAATGCTCCAGGAAGTGAAAGTACTGGCGCTTTTAATAATGCAGGTACAGGACATGCGGCTAATTGCGAATTAAACTATACCCCTTTAGATGAAAAAGGAAATCTAAAAATAGATAAAGCGCTCTCAATAAATCGTTCTTTTGAAACATCCATGTCTTTATGGGCCTCATTGTATGAAGCAGGGAAAATTGATATTAAGAAGTTTCTAAAATTTATTCCTCATATTAGCTTTGTGTCTGGTCAGGATAATATTTCTTTTTTAAAAAAAAGATTTCAGAAAATGACCGAAAATCCTGAATTTATCGATATGGAATTTTCTACATCTTTTGATGAAATTTCATCATGGGCTCCTCTAATAACAAAAGATAGAAATCCATCTACTCAAATTGCTGCTACCAGAATAGGTAGAGGAACTGATATTAATTTTGAGGCTTTAACTAAAGAGTATTTGTCATTAGTTTCCTTAAACAAAAATGTTGAAATTAGATACAAAACAGAATTAGTAGATTTAAAGAAAATTGATAAAAAACAATGGGAACTAGAAATCAGTTCTGAAGGTAGAAAAACTTCAATTAGAACTGGCTACGTTTTTCTTGGTGCTGGTGGAAAAACAATTAATTATTTACAAAAATCAAAAATTCCAGAAGCAAAAAGTTATGGTGGATTTCCTGTTAGTGGGAAATGGCTTATTTGCGAGAAAAAAGATCTAACAGAAAAACATAACTCAAAAGTTTATGGTAAAGCTGATATTGGATCGCCACCAATGTCTGTGCCTCATTTAGACACCAGATGGATTGATAATAAAAAACTTCTTTTATATGGACCTTTTGCTGGATTTACAACGAAATTTCTAAAACAAAGTTCATACTTTGACTTATTTAGTTCAATTAAAAAGAATAATATTTTTTCTATGTTAGACGTTGGTTTCAAGAACAACGATTTAATTAATTACCTAATATCACAATCATTAAAGAACCATAACTCAAGAGTTGAGAATTTAAAGAATATGATGCCATCAGCTAATCCTTCTGATTGGTATTTAAAGAATGCTGGTCAAAGAGTCCAAATAATTAAAAAAACTGAAGGTGGTGGTTCTTTGAAATTTGGAACTGAGATTGTAAATTCATCTGATGGATCATTATCTGCTTTGTTGGGAGCCTCTCCGGGAGCAAGTACTGCGGTTTCAATTATGGTTGAGGTTCTAGAAAAATCTGTTTTATTTTTAAACGATAAGCATAATCTTCAGAAAAAAATAAATGACTTAATTTATCCAGAACTATCAGTCTCTGAAAATTACAGTACCTTCATAAAAGAAATTAAAAAAAGAAATAATTCCATTTTTGGTTTCCATCCATAATTCTAATTAGCTAATATTAATCAAGATGTAATAAGAGGAGAATTTTTCTTTCTATATGACTGATATATCGGTTTCAAAAATTAGAAATTTCTGCATAATCGCTCATATTGACCATGGTAAATCTACCCTTGCAGATAGGTTGCTTCAAGATACTGGTACTGTGCAGCAAAGGGATATGCAAGAACAATTTTTGGACAGTATGGATCTTGAAAGAGAGAGAGGAATTACTATCAAGTTACAGGCCGCTAGGATGAAATATAAAGCTGACGATTCCCAAGAATATGTTTTGAACTTAATAGATACTCCAGGGCATGTTGATTTCTCTTATGAGGTTAGTAGATCTCTTCAAGCTTGTGAAGGCGCCTTACTTGTTGTTGATGCAAGTCAAGGAGTAGAAGCTCAAACCTTAGCTAATGTTTATCTTGCCTTAGAAAATAATCTTGAAATAATTCCTGTTTTAAATAAAGTTGATTTACCAGGGGCTGATGCTGAAAAAATAAAACAAGAAATAGAGGAAATTATTGGACTTGATACATCTAATGCAATAAATTGTTCAGCAAAAACTGGAGTTGGTATTAAAGATATTTTGGAAGCAATCGTAAGAAGAGTACCTCCTCCTCAAGATGAAATTAAACTACCTACAAAGGCACTGATTTTTGATTCTTATTATGATCCGTACAGGGGAGTTATTGTTTATTTCAGGGTGATATCTGGGTCTCTAAATAAGAGAGAAAAAATATTATTAATGGCAAGTAAGAAAAATTATGAACTAGATGAGATAGGAATAATGGCGCCTGATCAGCAGCAAGTTGATGAATTACATGCAGGAGAAGTTGGTTATTTAGCTGCTTCTATAAAATCAGTTGCTGATGCGAGAGTGGGAGATACGATTACTCTTTTAAATTCACCTGCCAATGATCCTTTGCCTGGATATAAGACAGCAAATCCTATGGTTTTTTGTGGCTTATTCCCGACTGATGCTGATCAATTCCCAGATTTAAGAGTATCACTAGAAAAATTACAATTATCTGATGCAGCTTTAAAATATGAGCCCGAAACCAGTAGCGCAATGGGCTTCGGATTTAGGTGCGGATTCCTAGGACTTCTTCATATGGAGATTGTTCAAGAAAGATTAGAAAGAGAATATGACTTGGATCTAATCGTAACGGCACCATCAGTTATTTATAAAGTTAATTTAAATCAGCAGGAACATATCTTTATTGATAATCCTTCTACAATTCCTGATCCACAACTTAGAGAATCAATAGAAGAGCCTTATGTGAAAATGGAAATTTATGCTCCCAATGAATTTAATGGAACATTAATGGGTTTATGTCAGGAAAGAAGGGGAGTATTTATAGATATGAAATACATAACAACAGATCGAGTTACCTTGATTTATGAAATTCCATTAGCAGAAGTTGTTACAGATTTCTTTGATCAAATGAAAAGTAGAACCCAAGGTTATGCATCAATGGAATATCATTTGATTGGCTATAGAAAAAATGACCTTGTTAGATTAGATGTTCTAATAAATTCAGAAAGAGCAGATCCATTAACTTCTATTGTTCATAAAGATAAGGCTTATGGAATTGGCAGAAGTTTAGTTGAGAAATTAAAAGAACTTATTCCAAAACAACAATTTAAAATACCTATTCAAGCATCAATCGGTAGCAGGATTATTGCAAGTGAAAGCATAAGTGCTTTGCGAAAAGATGTTTTATCTAAATGTTATGGAGGGGATATTTCTAGGAAAAAGAAACTTTTAAAGAAACAAGCCAAAGGTAAAAAGAGGATGAAGGCAATGGGTAAAGTTGAAGTCCCTCAAGAAGCTTTTATGGCAGTCTTGAAATTAAACCAGTAATTTCTTTTAATTTAAAATTTATAGCTATTTATTTTTAAAAGAATTGGGTATATTTCATTTATATCTTTAAAAAAAGATTTTGGATATTAACTCATTTAATCGTGTCGGCGCAAATATCAGAAAAGCTGGATTTTTAATTGTACTTTTTTATCTTCTTGTTGTTTTAATAATGAAATTTTTAGAGGCCAATAATTTTTTTGGCTATTCATTTTCAATGTTAAGCAATGATATCTTTGCCCCTCCTTCTCTTAATCATTTTTGTGGCACAGATAGATTAGGAAGAGATGTTTGCTTAAGAACTTTGCAAGGATCATCATTAGCGATAGAAGTTGTATTCTTAGCTATTCTTTTTTCATTAAGTTTGGGTTTGCCATTGGGATTATTAAGTGGATATTTTGGTGGTTTTTTTGATAAATGCTTATCACTAATAATGGATACTATTTTTTCAATACCTGTAATTTTGCTTTCAGTTGTTGTGGCTTTTGTATTGGGTAAGGGTATCCTTAACGCGGCTTTGGCATTGTGTATTGTTTACTCTCCTCAATATTTTAGATTAATCAGAAATCAGACAATATTGGTTAAATCCGAAACTTATGTGGAGGCAGCTCAAGTTGCAGGAGCTGATGTTAAAAAAATTATTTTTAAATATATTCTCCCAAATGTAATAACACCATTGCCTATTCTGCTTACCCTAAATGCTGCAGATGCTGTTTTGGTATTAGGAAGTTTAGGATTTTTAGGCCTTGGCGTTCCTGCAGATGTCCCAGAGTGGGGAAGTGATTTAAATCTGGCTCTTGCCGCTTTACCTACAGGTATCTGGTGGACGGCTTTGTTCCCAGGTTTGGCAATGTTTTTTTTAGTTTTAGGTCTTTCTTTTATAGGAGAGGACCTTGAAGAAATTTTTGATAGTCAAAATTCTGAATAAATTTAGTTATCTGTAATAGGATCAAGTTCTCCTTGATCATTCAACTTTGGATATTCTTTAGCTGATTTTTTATACACCGCAGCTAATTCTGGGTAACACCATTCAAAAAGTGTTTTTTGATATTCATCCATATTTAACCCTTCTCCATTAGCGGGCAATATACCTTTATTTTTTCTTTGGCGAACAGCTTCAAATAATAATATAGAAGCAGCAACTGAAACATTCAGAGATTGAACCATACCTCTCATAGGTATAAAAATTGATTGATCAACCATTGATATAAGTTCATTACTTAGTCCCCATTTTTCTGCTCCTAAAACAAAACATGTATTTTGAGAATAATCAAAATTTCTATAATCTACTGATTCACTATTAAGAGTCGTTCCATATAATTTAAAACCCTTATTCTTTAAATCAGATATTGCCGTGATAGTGTTTTCATGATTATTCAGTTTTACCCATTTTTGACTTCCTTGAGCAGTACTATTAAAAGTCTTAACGGCATTCGTTTTGCTAATAAAATTTGCTTCGAAAACTCCTGCTGCATCACATGTCCTTAATATCGCAGATAAATTATGTGGTTTATTGACATCCTCAACTAAAACAGTCAAGTTTTTCATTCTGCAATCTAAAACACTTTTGATTCGTTCAAATCTTCTTGGCAAAATTGACATTTATAATTTTTTCACACTTTTAAATTATATTCAAAAAATATTGATTACCTATTAAATCTCTTGGTTTATAATATTTTGGTAGTTTAAATTAACTCAATGGCATACATAGAATGGGACTATACAGTAATAACAAGTATGGTAGAAAAACAAGGGTGGGATTTACCTGATCGTGAATCGGAAGAATGGAATAAATTTAACGATGAATTAGGAGAAAAAATGAGAGGTGTTGGACTTATTTTTGAAAAATATTGTAAATTTACTCCTGACGTAGGAGAAGGAGTTCATCTTCTAGATGACTGATCATAAATAGTTTTAAACCATTGATGTATCCCTTAATCAATGGCTTATTAATTAATAAGATAATATAATTTCACTAAATTAGAACTGGCAATTATTAAGGCTTTATAAAGCTTGTACTCTAAAAAAAATTTTTTATTCCACAAAAAAGTTATTTAATTTCTATATTTGAATAAAAATATGAAAAATAAATTAACCTTTTTATTCGATGGTGGTTGTCCACTTTGTTTGAGAGAAACAAATTTTCTTAAAAAAAGAGATACCTTAAATCAAATTGCATTTATAGATATTAATAGTAAGGATTATGATCAAAGTCTTTTTAATGACATCTCATATTCAGAAGCTATGTCAAACCTGCATGGGATTATTGAAAATGGTGAAATTATTAGGGGACTAGATGTACTTGCATATTCTTATGAATTAGTTGGTTTAGGTTGGGTTTATTATCCCTTGAAGATTAAGCTCTTATCTCCATTATTGAGATTGGTTTACAGATATTGGGCAAAATATAGACTTCAAATTACAGGTAGATCCGATATTGAAAAACTTTGTACCTCACAATGTGAACAATAAATATGGAAAGTATCGATATAGACAGAATAATAGAAATGTGTTGGGAAGATAGAACACCCTTTGAAGCTATCGAGTATCAATTTGGTTTAAAAGAGGAAGATGCGATAAAAATTATGCGTCAAAATCTTAAACCCAAATCTTTCAAAGTCTGGAGAAAGAGAGTTTCGGGAAGAAATACAAAACATATGGCCCTTAAAGATTCAACTAGATTTAAATCTACTCATAAAAGAAAATTATAAATTTTGAAAAATCTTTCTACTAAAACTTGTCCTGTTTGCAATAGGCCGTTTGAGTGGCGTAAAAAATGGAAAAACTGTTGGGATGATGTTATCTACTGTTCAAAAAGATGCAGTAACAGGAAGTCGCAAAGATGAAACAAGTATCAATTATTTTCCCGAATCAACTTTTTAGAGAAAGCCCAATCTTAAAAATAAATTGTGAAGTTTTGATTTTGGAAGACTCATTATTTTTTGGAAATGATAAATTTCATAAATTAATTAACCATAAAAATAAGTTAGTTTTTCATAGAGCATCTATGCTCGCTTATAAAAATTATTTAGAAATATCTGGCTTTAAAGTTTTATATATCGAAAACAAGAATAATGTTTCTACAGTTGATTACTTATCGGAATTTATTAAAAATAAATATCAGAAAATAAATCTCATTGACCCTCATGATTTTTTAATAATGAAGAGGATTAATAATTTTGTTGAAAGTAATAATTTAGCTTTAAATATTTTGCCTTCTCCTATGTTTATGAGCAGTGAAGATTTAAAAGATTTATTTGCATCAAATGCAAAAAAACCTCTTATGGGGAGATTTTATGAGAATCAAAGAAAGAGCCAAAAGATATTAGTTAATCCTGATGATACACCTGAAGGTGGTAAATGGAGTTTCGATGAAATGAACAGAAAAAAATTACCAAAAAAAATAAATATACCCGATACACCTAAATTACAAAAAAATAAATTTGTAGTTAATGCAGAAAGGTCATTAGCCAATTTTGATATTGAGTTTATTGGAGAAAGTAATAACTTTTTATATCCAACTAATTTTGAAGAGGCAGATGAATGGTTAAATGATTTTTTTAAACATAGATTTTTCTTATTTGGAGATTATGAGGATGCTATTTCTAAAGAAAATTCTTTTTTATGGCACAGTTTACTTTCTCCTCTTTTAAATAGCGGCTTATTAACCCCAGATGTAGTAGTAAATAAAGCATTACTTTTTGCAAAAAATAATAATGTTCCTATTAACTCTTTAGAGGGTTTTATTCGTCAAATTATTGGATGGAGAGAATTTATTTGCCTCGTCTATAAAAAGTACGGAACAAAGATGCGAAATAGTAATTTTTGGAATTTTGAAGATAAGCCAATTCCAAAATCTTTTTATCAAGGAAATACAGGAATTGAACCAGTAGACGTTGTTATAAAAAATATTATTAAATTTGGTTATTGTCATCATATTGAGCGGCTAATGATTGTTGGCAACTTTATGCTTCTATGTAGAATTCACCCCAACCAAGTTTATAAATGGTTTATGGAAATGTTTATTGATTCCTATGATTGGGTTATGGTCCCAAATGTTTACGGAATGAGTCAGTTTAGTGATGGTGGTATCTTTTCAACAAAGCCATATATATCAAGCTCTAATTATGTAAAAAAAATGTCTAATTTTAAAAGTGGCCCATGGTGTGAAATATGGGATGGCTTATTTTGGAAATTTATTAAAGATAATGAAAGCTTTTTTAGAAAGCAATATCGTCTGGCAATGTTAACGAGAAATCTCGATAAAATGTCAGAGGAAAAATTAAATAATCACTTAAAAACGGCCGATAAATTTTTAAGAGATATTCAATAAATTAAGAGTAATAACCTACAGTTGTCTTTGAAAAATTAAAAGAATATTATGTTATGAAGAAATATTAAGTACGGATGTTAACTTAGAAAAAATTAGATTTATCTAATGGAAATTGGAACACTTTTTTTAAAAAGTAATTCGACGGGAATTATCACTTTTTCTGAATTAGATTGGATAACTACCCATCAATCTAATTTCACTAGGTTGGAGGAATCCATAGCAATTAAATTAGGCAGAATGCTTGATGCAGGATCTATCAATATTGGTTGCCGTTTGAAATCCTGAATAAGTTTTTATTTTAATAATGAAGTATCAAAAAGAGAAAAAAATATTTTTTCGGGAAAGAATCCATTCTTTAAATATCTTTCTTTTTTTAGGATTTAATCTTTCACTTATTTCTATCTTAGGTTTTATTTGGTTTAATTCTGCAATTGAAAAAGTAGTTTAAATTTTTGAATTTTTTGTATATTAAAGTTATCTTTAAAAAATTAATTATATTTTGAGCATAGGATATTTACAAAGAAAGGCAGCTTGGGAAATTTTATTAAAAGTTAGTTCTGGTGATTTTTCTGATCATGCTCTTGAAAAGGTTTTAAAAAATTATCAATTTAATCCTCTTGATATAGCTTTTATTACGGAATTATCTTTTGGATGCATAAGGTATAGAAAATTTCTTGATCTTTGGACGGATCATACATCAAAAATTACTCATAAAAAGCAGCCTCCAAAGTTAAGATGGCTTCTACATATAGGTTTGTATCAACTATTGAAAATGGATAAAATCCCATTTCCTGCTGCTATTTCTACCACTGTAGAAGTAGCTAAAAAAACAGATTTAAATGGTTTAGCGGGAACTGTAAATGCGATATTGAGAAATGCATCAAGAAAATTAGAACAAAAAATCTTTCCGGAATTATCTTCTGATAGAAAAGAAAGAATTTCATATCTTGAATCATTTCCATTATGGCTTGTGAAGGATCTTTATAAATGGGTCGGCAATAGCGAGGGTGAAAATATCATTAAGGCATTTAATAAAAAACCATCAATTGATTTGAGAATTAACCAATTAAAAACTAATTTAGATAACTTTTTGAAAGTACTTCATGAAAATAAAATTGATGCTGAAATTATTAAAGATTTACATAATGGAATTACTTTAAAATCTAATCCAAGATCTATAAAAAATTTACCAGGATATAGTGATGGACTTTGGACAATTCAAGATAGATCTTCTCAGTGGATAGCACCTCTCTTAAATCCAAAAGAAGGTGAAAAGATTTTAGATGCTTGTGCAGCTCCAGGAAGTAAGTCTACCCACCTTGCAGAATTAACAAATGATAGTGCTGAAATCATTGCCGTAGATAGATCAGCAAAAAGATTGAAAATACTGCAATCAAATTTAGAAAGGTTAAATTTGAAATCTGTTAATACCCTTAAGGCTGATGCTACGAGTTTGATTGAATTAAATCCTAAGTTTATATCTTATTTTGATAAGATTTTATTAGATGCTCCATGTTCAGGCATTGGAACTCTTTCCAGGAATCCAGATTCTAGATGGTCTTTAAGTAAAGAAAAAATAAAATCTTTAACTTTATTACAGGAAAAACTTTTGGAGAGTATTTTCCCTCTTTTGAAAAAAGATGGTACTTTAGTTTATTCAACTTGTACTATTTGTCCCGATGAAAATAATCTATTAATTGAACGATTTATTGAAAAAAACAAAACTTTAAAATTGGTTAGCCAAAAGCAAATTTTACCTAGCTTGGATTATCCTGGTGATGGATTTTATTCTGCAATAATTTCTTATAAATCTTAAAAATATAATTTATTTTTTAATTGGAATTTTATAAATTTCAGATATGAACTTCTTCCATAAATAAGCTGCATTCCCACTAGATAATTCAGATTCCTTGTTATCGTCGTAACCTATCCAGATCCCTGTTGTAAGGTTATCAATGGAACCAATAAACCAGAGATCTTTATTTCCATCAGATGTTCCTGTTTTCCCATAAATTTTCTTTCCTTTTATAGAGGCTGCTTTTGAAGTGCCTTCTTTTACAGATTTTTCAAGAAGTTTATTTATTTTCTTGTTTATTTTTAAATCTAATATTTTCTTGGAAATAGATTTATTTTCCCAAATAGGTTGTTTTTTAAATGATTCTATTTTTTCTATGATTTCAGGGCTTTGAATCTTCCCATTATTGTTTATTGCAGAATATGCATTTGTGATGTTTAAAAGATTATCTCCGTAGGCGCCAATAGCTAATGATGGGAATTCCTCAAACTCTTGCTCGTAACCTAGTCCAAATGAATTCGCTAAATTAATAATATTTTTTAAGCCGATTTTTTTTGTTATTGATATTGGAACGATATTTGATGAACTTTTAAATGATTCAATCAAAGATATTGAACCTCTATAGTCTTCTGAAAAATTTTTTGGGCAATAACTTTCCCAGCATATTGGTAAGTCTTCAAATTTATCGCTTAATTTTATTCCTTCTATTAATGCAGCAGCATAAGGGATTATTTTAAAAGTAGAACCTAAAGGTCTTACAGATGAAATCACTCTATTGTATTCATTAATTGATGGATTTTTGCTGGTTATCATTGTCCTGATTAGTCCTGTGTTTGATTCGATAGATAACAGACCAAATTCAAGTTCTTTAGGCCCTGCATATCTTGATATTTTTTGACCTTTTTCTTGCCAATCTTTGTTGATAGAAGATTTAATTCTTAAAAACTTATAATCATTTTTACTTCCAATTTTTTTATCTGTTTCCTGAAGAATAAAGTTTATTAGTAATTTATCATCTAAAAAATTATCAGCTGTTTGATAATTTAACTTTATTTTTTCTTTAATAGCCTTATTCTTATTTGCAAGAGAAATATATCCATCAACATACATTGATTCAAGAACTTTATTTCTATTTTTAATAGCTAGTTCTAAATTTTGATAAGGTGAATAAATTGATGGAGCTGGAGCTAATCCTGCAATTAATGCGATCTCTGATAATGTCAATTCTTCTATAAATTTTCCAAAATAAACTTGGGCAGCCTCGTCTACCCCGTATGCTCCTGATCCTAGATAAATATTATTTAAATATAATTTTAAAATTTGATTTTTGTTATATCTAAATTCAAGTATGAGTGATATAAATATTTCTTTGATTTTTCTTTGAAAACTTAAATCATTATTTAGAAAAAGTAATCTAGCAACTTGTTGTGTAATCGTACTTCCTCCCTCTTTAACATAACCACTTCTAATATTTTGAATAAGGGCACGTGAAATACTTTTTAAATCTATTCCATTATGTTTATAAAATCTTTTATCCTCAGAAGATATAAAAGAATGTTTAAGAAAAAATGGAATTTTATGATAACTATTATCTATTTCAAATTTGCGGCTTAATTTGCTTAGTATCTTATTATCAGAAGATGATATTACGTAAGAATATTTGGTTTCCCGAGACTTTTTATTTTTAGAAACGTCAAATTTTAAGGTACTAAATATTAGACTAAAAAAATAAAAAGATATTCCAGAAAAAATTAATATTGGAATTATTAAAACAAAAGATTTGAATTTAATCTTTTGCACCTTAAGCAACTAAAAAACTATGTCCTATCGCTAAAGCTGTAACTAACATTCCAGTTATAAGGAACGGTTGGGCACTTGCTTGATATTTGACATCAAACTTTAGAGGATCTCTTAGTAACCACATATCTTGAAATGTAATTTGTGGAATTACCAATAAAACCAAAATTACAGAGGCTAAATGTTGACCAATAATGACTAATACTACAACCATTGCTAATTGAAAAATGTCAATCAGTCCTGCACTTATTCTACTTGCATTTTTAATTCCAAATACTACTGGTAGAGAATTTAAGCCTAGCTTTGAGTCTCCTTCAACACTTTTGAAATCATTAATAACAGCAATTCCAAGTCCTGAGAGGCTATAAGCAAGTGTTAGTATCGCCGTCACGATAGTTAATTTCCCAAACAAGGCTTGTCCTGCCCACCAAGGTAAAGCTATATAAGATGCTCCTAATGCATAATTTCCAAGCCAACCATTCTGTTTTAATTTGAGTGGTGGAGCAGAATATATATAACTAACAAAGGAACCTCCTAATGCCAAAAGTAAGACGGAGGGGAAGCTGTGCTTAGCATATAAATCTAATAGAAAAGCAACTATTAAACCCGCTATAAGTAATACCCAGATTTGTATTTTTACATCTTTAATTGAAATTTTCCCAGAAGGAATTGGTCTATTTGGTTCATTAATTGCATCAATTTCTTTATCAAAAAAATCATTTATGGTTTGGGTATAACCAGCCAGAAGTGGTCCACTCATCAACATACATGCTAATGAAGCTAGAACATTACTAAATGTCCATTCAAAATTCCCACTTGCAGCTGCTCCACAAATAACTCCCCATATCAAAGGGATCCACGTTATGGGTTTCATTAACTGTATACGGAGTTTCCATATACTTGATGTTTCAGAGGCACCCTTAATTCCTAATAGTTGTTTTGGATCATTCACTTTACTCTTTAACCTTTCTCAATTTCTTCTGGGAAAAACCAATTTTGCTCACCATTCTGAAATTTTGCGGTGATTCCAATACTTCTGCCGTCTGTCATTTTATAGCCTGTTATTACGGCTTTAGGATTCGAGGATATTTGATCGATTAATTTAGCTGGTAGTCTATCTTTTACTTTGTTAATGTTAATTTTGATTTTACTACCGATTTTGGGTAATAATTTTGTTTCAGCCATAAGAGGTAAAATGGAAGCTATTATGCAAGATTAACAGCATTTGGACAATTTTTACTAAAATGGTAGCTCTTCGTTTAATTCCTTGTTTAGATGTCGCCCATGGCAGAGTGGTTAAAGGTGTAAATTTTGTTAACTTGAGAGACTCAGGCGATCCTGTTGAATTGGCTTGTAGGTATTCTGATGAGGGCGCAGATGAATTAGTATTCTTAGATATTAGAGCTAGTGTAGAAAATAGAAATACATTAGTTGACCTTGTCTCTAGGACCGCAAAATCAGTAAAAATCCCATTTACAGTAGGTGGAGGAATAGATTCTGTTTCTTCAATTAATGATCTTTTAAGAGCTGGAGCGGACAAAGTGAGTTTGAATTCTTCTGCTGTTAGAAATCCTGATTTAATTTCTAAAAGTTCTAGAGAATTTGGTAATCAATGTATCGTGATAGCAATTGATGCTAAAAGAAAAGTTAATAAGACTGATGAATGGGAGGTATATGTAAAAGGAGGGAGAGAAAATACTGGAATAGATGTATTAAGTTGGGCAAAGAAAGTTGAGGAGTTAGGCGCAGGGGAAATTTTGCTTACTTCAATGGATGGTGATGGCACGCAGAATGGATATGATTTACATCTGACTGAATCTGTTACCAATATTGTTAATATTCCAGTGATTGCTTCTGGAGGAGCAGGTTGTTTAGAAGATATCTATGATGTTTTCAATGAAGGCAGGGCATCTGCCGCACTTTTAGCATCATTACTTCATGATAAGAAACTTTCTTTAAGAGAAATAAAGACTTTCCTCCTCGAAAAAAAACTTCCAATTAGACCATATGAATAAAAAATTTAATTTAATACCAAAAAGAAATAAGTTAAAAATTTAAAAATGAAATTCACAAAAACTATCGAAGTCAAAAATATATTTAATAAAATTTCTTATAAATATGACTTTTTAAATAATCTATTAAGTTTTGGGCTGCACAGATTATGGAAAAGGAAATTAGTTAATTTATTGGAACCTTTAAATGGTGAAGATTGGGCTGATTTATGCTGTGGAACTGGAGATTTAGCATTCTTAATTTCTGAGAGAGTTAGTCCAAGGGGTTCAATTACTGGGATTGACAGTGCAGAGGATATCTTAAATATTGCAAAAAAAAAATCAGAGCTTAAAAAAAATAAATTTATTAAGTGGGAAATTAAAGATGTATTAGAAATTAATGATTATTCAAAAAATTTTGATGGGATTTGCATGTCATATGGACTTAGAAACTTAAATAATGTTGAAGAAGGAATAAAAAAAGTTTTTGATCTTTTGAAGGATAAGGGAAGGGCAGGATTTTTGGATTTTAATCACTCAACAAGAAATTCTTTATCCAATATTTTTCAGAAAATTTATTTGAGATTAATTGTAGTAACCATTTCGCGGCTTTTTAATTTAGGTCCAGAGTACGCATATATTGAAAAAAGTATTAGAAATTTTCCAAAGAAAAATGAGCTTATAAATATTGCTAAGGAAGTTGGATTTAAAAAAGCTGAATATAGGACTATTTGGGGGGGGCAAATGGGAATACTAATTTTAACTAAATAAAGAATTTAGTTTTTTATTTTTCTCCAACAAAAAGAACACTTTCCCCATCTTTTGATTTCGCCCTCAGGAGTAGGGGAATTACAAAGAGTACAAATGCACATATTATTTTGATTGATTCTGCTTGGATGCTTTGCCCAAACTATCTTTGCATTAGTAGCTTTGATATTTTTATTTTTAATTTCATAATTTTGTATTATTTTTATTTCATTCAAAGTTATTCCAATTTTCTCGATTCTCTCTTTTAATTTATGCTTGTTATAGATTAAAGCTTGGCGCCACTGTGGATGATTTACTGCAATAGTAAGTATTTTTTTTTCAATATTTAATGGTTTACATTCTTGAAATAGTTCTAAACCGATTAAGTTCTTCCAGTTTTCGTTGATTTTAGAAAGTTTATCTAAGTCTCCCCATGATTTTTTGAAATTATCAAGACAATTTTTTAATGGATGTGGATTCCTTCTATTCACTATTGGCAAATACTTTTTGTCCAATTTGTAAAATTTACTTATTAAGACTAAAGTTAATCTAATCTTCAAAAAGATGCTCGTTGTTTTAATAAAGAATTTGTGAAAGTTATTGGACCTGCAGCTAAGACAGTTTTTTATTTAAAAAAAATTCAGGGTCAATATCCAACCTGGACACTTCATTACAAAATAAAATGTAAAAGTACCGAAAATGAGCTAACAAACTTGCTTGGATATTCTGAAATAAAGAAAAACCAGCCAGTAGCGATAATCGCAAGAGAACAGTTCTCAGGGGTTGGCCAAAACTCAAAAACTTGGGTTTCTCCAAAAGGCGGGATTTGGTTAAGTGCAGCTTACCCAATATTTTCAAAAGAATTTGCATGTCAAATATTTAATTTGTCTTTAGGTATTAAGTTATGTGAAATGCTTAGACAAGAGAATATAAATGTTTGTTTGAAATGGCCAAATGATATTTTTTTTGGTTCAAAAAAGTTGATTGGATTTTTACCAAGGGTGATAACAAGAGGCAAAGAAATTATCTATGTAAGAGTAGGACTTGGCATGAATGTTTTAAATTACACTCCATCAGAAGGTATTTCATTATCAAAAGTACTTCAAACTAAGAATATTAATCAACATTATTGGACAGCCAAAGTTCTTAAAGCTTTTTATGATTCAATTGAATGTAATAAGAAAAAAGAATATGTGATTAAATCTGCAAATAAGTTTCTTACTAAAAGTTTTTTACCTAGTGGTTATTGTCCTCATACATGGAAAATTAAAGATATTGATTCGAATGGGAATTTAAGAATTGAAAATGAAACTCAACTGAAGGTAATTAGAAGGTTTTGAATTTAATTAACTTTTAATTCAACTATTCTTCCATCCTTAAATTTGGCTATTTTTTTTGCGCGATTTGCAACTTCATCTTCATGCGTAACTAAAACTATAGTTATTCCAGATTCATGCAGTTTGTCAAAAAGATCTAATACATCTTCAGTGGTTTTTGAATCTAGTGCTCCAGTAGGTTCGTCTGCTAACAAAATTGCAGGGTTATTGATAATAGCCCTCGCAATAGCAACTCGTTGTTGTTGACCTCCGGATAATTGGTTTGGGCGATTATTCATTCTTTCTGAAAGGCCAACTTTTTTTAAGGCATTCTTACCTCGCTCTAATCTTTGCTCAGGCTCAATACCAGCATAAATCATTGGCAAAGTTACGTTTTCAAGTGCAGTTGCGTCTGAAAGAAGATGAAATTGTTGAAAAACGAAGCCTAATTTTTGGTTACGTATTTCCGCGAGCTCATCATCAGATAAATTCTCAACAGGAATACCATTTAATTTATAAATACCTTCAGATGGTCTATCTAGACATCCAATAATATTCATAGCTGTACTTTTGCCTGAGCCACTAGCTCCCATTACAGCTAAATAATCACCTTTATAAATTTCTAAGTTTATGCTGTCTAAGGCTTTAACAGTTAGATCCTCTTTCCCATATGTTTTAGATATATTTTCTAAACTCGCGACTTTCTTAGACATTTATTGAAGAATTCTTCTAGGAAATATTGTTTGCTGTAGCAATAATATCTTGTAAGAAAGGAGTTTCTGAAACTGCTGTATTAGCTAATTTAAAAAGAGGATTAGATAGGATTCCTCCAAGAGCAGTTACCGCCACGCAAGTATAAAGTGCAATTCTCAAGGGAGGTAATCCTACAATTCCCCAATTAATTTCAGGATATGATTTGACTATTTCAGAAGCTTCCTGTGGTTCTTTAACTACCATCATTTTTATCACTGAAATGTAGTAATAAATAGATATAACTGAAGTTACTAATCCAACTATTACTAATAGATATTGATGATTTGCCCAACCTGCAAAGAACAAGTATATCTTTCCAAAAAATCCTAACATTGGAGGTAAACCTCCAAGAGATAGAAGACAAAGGCTTAAGCCTAATGTAATGAGAGGATCTTTTTGGTAAAGTCCTGAGTAATCAAGAATTCTGTCAGAACCAGTTCTTAGTGAGAAAAGTATTACACAAGAAAATGCACCCAAATTCATAAACAAATATGCAGCCAAATATAAAACAGCTGCTGATAAACCATCTTGTGTGCCAGATACTATTCCAATCATTACAAATCCGGCTTGTCCAATAGAACTGTAAGCTAGCATCCTTTTCATTGAGGTTTGAGCTAGAGCTACAACATTTCCTAGAGCCATGCTCAATATGGCCAAAATGGTAAATAAAAGTTTCCATTCTTCGTCAAAAGAAGAGAAAGTTGTGCTTAATATTCTTATTGCAAATGCAAAGCCCGCTGTTTTTGAACCAACAGATAAAAAAGCTACTACAGGTGTAGGTGAACCCTCATATACATCAGGAGTCCATTGATGAAAGGGAACAGCAGCAATTTTAAATGCAACTGTTGATAAGACAAATACAAGAGCTAGTGAAGTAATGAAGGATGGCTTATTGATAATCTCTAAACCTATTGTCGCTAAGTTTGTTGAACCACTTAATCCATAAAGAAAAGAGGATCCATACAAATAGACAGCAGCAGCAGCTGATCCAACAAGGAGGTATTTTAAGGCCGCTTCTGAACTTCTTGGATCTCTCTTGAGGTAACCAGAAAGTAAGTAGCTTGCTACAGATAAAGTTTCCAGAGATATAAATACACTAATAAGGTCAGTAGATCCACACAAAAGCATTGCTCCAAGGGTGGCCGAAAGAACTATCGCAGCAAACTCGCCAATAGGGCTACCACTTTGTTCTGTATAACGCCAACTTATAAGTAAAGATACTAAGGTTGATAAAGAAATTATTGCTCTAAATGCGATTGCCAAATTATCTGAATTAAAGGACCCAAGGAATGCGCTTTCTACCGGATTACTCCATTGCAATGCCAAACTAACAAGAGAGCTGCCAATTGATAAATAGCAAATTATTGGTGCCCATTTTGATGCAGTTTTTTCTCCAGCTAAATCTACAAGAAGTGTTCCAACAATACCTAATAAAATAAAAGCCTCTGGAATAATGGCTTGAGCATTTAAATTAATTGTAAAGATTTCGTTGGGCACTTTATTAAATTGGATTAAATTAGATGTTTGATTGTAAGGGTCTAAGAGTTAATCTTAACTTGATTATAATTTGTGGGTATGATTTTTGAAATTTTCAGAAGAAATTACTTGAAAAAGCTTCAAATAATCATAATATGCCCTAACTGAACAAAAACACCAATTTTTGAAATAAACCTTGGATCACACACTTGTTATTGTTGAAAGTCCCACCAAAGCAAAAACTATAAGAAAGTTTTTGCCTTCTAATTATGAAGTTCTCGCTTCAATGGGACATGTAAGAGATCTTCCAAAAGGAGCTGCTGAAATACCTGCTGCGGTTAAAAAGGAAAAATGGTCAAGGATAGGAGTTAATACAACAGAAGATTTTGAACCACTTTATATAGTTCCAAAAGATAAGAAAAAGGTTGTTAAAGAGTTGAAAGATGCATTGAAAGGTGCGACCCAGCTATTACTGGCAACTGATGAAGATAGAGAGGGAGAGAGTATTAGCTGGCATCTCCTGCAAATACTTAAGCCTAAAATACCAACTAAGAGAATGGTTTTTCATGAAATTACAAAAAAGGCAATTAATAAAGCTTTAGACCAAACAAGAGAAATTGATATGGAACTTGTTCAGGCTCAAGAAACAAGAAGAATCTTGGACAGGCTTTTTGGATATGAATTATCTCCTTTACTTTGGAAGAAGGTAGCCCCCCGATTATCTGCTGGTCGTGTTCAATCAGTTTCTGTAAGACTTCTTGTTAGGAGAGAGAGAGAAAGAAGATCCTTTAAAAAAGCTAGTTACTGGGGGATTAAAGCTTCCCTAGTAAAAGATAATGTTACTTTCGAAACTAAATTATTCAGTTTAAACGGTCAAAGAATTTCTAATGGTTCCGATTTCGATGAACAGACCGGCAAATTAAAACAAGGAAATAAATCTTTAATAATTGGAGAAGAAAAAGTAAATGATTTATTGAAGACTTTTTCCTCAGAGGATTGGTTAGTCTCAAAAATCGAAAAAAAGCCATCCACTCGTAAGCCAGTTCCTCCATTTACAACTAGCACATTACAACAAGAAGCAAATAGGAAGCTTCGTTTGTCTGCAAGAGAAACTATGAGATGTGCACAAGGGCTATATGAGAGAGGTTTCATAACATATATGAGAACTGATTCAGTTCATCTCTCCGAACAAGCCACAAGAGCTGCTAGAGAATGTGTCAGTTCTATGTATGGAAAAGAATATTTATCTAACTCACCAAGACAATTTAATTCAACTGCAAGAAATGCTCAAGAAGCACACGAAGCTATTAGGCCGGCAGGTGAGGTATTTAAAACACCAAAGGAAACTAATCTAACTGGTAGAGACTTATCTCTTTACGATTTAATTTGGAAAAGAACTGTAGCTAGTCAAATGGCGGAAGCTAGGCTAACAATGATTAATGCTGAAATTAGCGTAGGGGATGGATTATTTAAATCGAGCGGGAAAAGTATTGATTTCGCAGGATTCTTCAGAGCTTATGTCGAGGGAAGTGATGACCCAAGTTCATCCCTTGAACAACAAGAAATTATTCTCCCAAACTTAACAACTGGAACATGTCTTGAAGTTACTAATAAGGAATCTACTTTTCATGAAACTAAACCTCCTGCAAGATATACAGAGGCTGCATTAGTTAAAGTTCTTGAAAAAGAAGGGATTGGAAGACCTTCTACCTATGCCAGCATTATTGGGACCATAGTTGATAGAGGTTATGCGAATATATCTTCCAATACTTTGGCTCCAACGTTTACAGCTTTTGCTGTTACTGCTCTATTAGAAGAACATTTTCCTGATCTGGTTGATACTACTTTTACTGCAAAAATGGAATCTTCATTGGATGAAATATCTTCAGGCAATCTTGAGTGGCTACCATACCTCGAAACTTTCTATAAAGGTAAAAATGGTTTGGAGGTAAAGGTTCAGAAAACAGAGGGTGATATTGATGGTAAAGCTTATAGACAAGTTGATTTCGAAGACCTTCCTTGCGTAGTCAGAATAGGCTCTAACGGACCTTGGCTAGAGGGTACAAAAATTGATGAATCTGGTAATGAAATTCAGGCTAAAGGTAATCTTCCAATGGATATTACTCCTGGAGATTTAGATATAAAGCAAGTTGATCAAATTTTAAGTGGCCCATCAGATCTTGGAACTGATCCAAAAACTGGGGAAAAAGTCTTTTTAAGATTTGGCCCTTATGGACCTTACGTACAATTGGGAAATAATGATCAAGATAAAGCTAAACCAAGAAGAGCTTCATTACCCAAAGAGTTGAAAACTGATGATCTAACTCTAGATGAGGCTCTTGTACTTTTAAGTTTGCCTAGATTGTTAGGAGTTCATCCTGAAGGAGGAGTTGTTGAGGCTGATAGAGGAAGATTTGGCCCGTATATCAAATGGATTAAAAATGAAAATGAATCTGAAAACAGATCCTTAAAGAAAGAGGATGATGTTTTTACAGTTGATATAGAACGAGCATTAGAAATTCTTGCGATGCCAAAAATGGGTAGAGGTGGTCAAGAGGTACTTAAAGACTTTGGAAAACCGAAAGAATTTAAAGAAAAAATTCAAATATTAAATGGAAGATATGGGGTCTATTTAAAATGTGGCAAAACTAATGTTTCGATTGCCAAAGATACTGACATAGAAAAATTTACCATAGATGAAGCAGTATCTCTTTTAGAAGAAAAACTAAAAGATAAAAAAGGCGCAATTTTAAAAAAAACAAAGATTAGTAATAAAAAAACTACAAGGAAAAAGAAAAGTTAGAAAAAATATGATTTTTAAAAAAAAAGAATTTTTTTTATTAATTTTTTTAATTTTCTTGCAATCATGCTCTGGAGGGAGGATTGGAAATTTTCTTGAAAGTAGTTTTAATGATTTAGAAAAAACAAGCAAAAATGAAGATTTACAAAATAACTTATTAAATAAAAACGATATAAATTTAGAAAAAGAAAACAAAAAATTTGATGATAAAAAAAATAAAAAAATTAAAAAAGTAGAAAAGCCAAAAAATGTTCCAGAAAATAAAAACGATATAAATTTAGAAAAAGAAAACAAAAAATTTGATGATAAAAAAAATAAAAAAATTAAGAATCTTTCAAAAAAAAGAAAAATTGAGCTTCAATCTTACAAAATAATATTCATTTTAAAAGATGTAGATCCAAAAGATCCCACGGAAGAGTTGAGTTCCATATTGAGTAATTCTGAGGTAAATTTTGAAATAGAAAAGATTGAACGTATCTTAGATTCAAAAAATAAAAGTATGAATAAAAATTAATTAAAAATATTCAACAAAAAATGAAAATAACAACAAAAACTGAAGCATTAAATATTGTCGAGACCTCTTATTTAGCATCTCTTTCGTCTTTATTATGGGTTGCATTATATTATTTGCCAATTGGGGGAGCTTTATTAAGGTTGATTTTACCCCTCCCAATGATCCTGTTGCACTTGAGAAGAGGAACTAAAACTGCATTGGAAGGACTCCTAATACAATTTCTACTTTTATTCATAATTATGGGTCCTGTTAGAGGAACTTTATTTTTATTTCCTTATGGGATCTTGGCTTTTTGGTTAGGTTGGTGTTGGTTTAAAGAAAAGAGTTGGAAACTTAGTTTAACTGGGGGAGTTGTTATTGGAACCCTTGGCTTCTTACTAAGAGTAATAGCATTATCTACGTTGGTTGGAGATAATCTTTGGGTGTTAATTACTAGAGCGAGTTATGGTCTAATAGAAAAGTTCATTGGATTATTTAATTTACCTTTATATCCCTCAATTTTGAGTATACAATTAGGTGCAATTTTATTAATAATTTTTCAAGAAATAGTTTATGTTTTAACTGTACATGTAGTTGCCTATTCTCTGTTTCCTAGATTTAAATTAACCATCCCAGATCCTCCAAGATTGTTAAATAGCTTAGTTGATTTTAATAATTAAAAAAAGTAAGAATGTACAGTACAGAATTAGGGATAAATTTTTTTGGTAATGAATCCAATAAAAAAAGACAACTTAATAAGATAGAAATACTGAAAAAGAATATTAAAAATTTAAAAATATTTCTTATAATTGCTGGCACTAATACATCTCAAATTCCAGGAATTTCCGCAGCAGGTATTAATGCAAAATCAAGGAGAACAACTGCGCTCGCAGATGCCGAATTTTTGCTTGAGGGTGCTTCAAAAGATCATAAATATAAATTGCCTCTTCTCAATGCAGGAGTAACTCCGGCCCTAATCAGTCATGTTTGTTCAAAGCTTATAAATATTTATCCAGTTATTGTTCCTCTGGGAATAGGAGCAAAGCCTTATTTTAATCATTTGGTTGTAGAAGATAGAAATTTGGGCCCATCAAATTGTCTTACTACTGGTAAATCGATGACTAAAGAGAGAGTTTTAAATCTCTATGAAAAAGGTCTTGCGATAGGAAAATCCTTAAAACAACCAGTTTTAATTTCTGAATCTGTACCGGGGGGCACCACAACTGCTCAGGCAGTAATGGAAGCTTTTGGTTTGCAGGTATCTAATTTAGTAGGGAGTAGTTTATTTAAAGCTCCAAGAGAACTAAGAAGACAAGTAGTTAAAAGAGGACTTTTCAATGCAAATTTCAAGGCTGATTTCGACTCTTTTGATGTTGTCGCGGCGGTAGGTGATCCTTTCCAAGCTTTCTCAATGGGTCTATTAATTGGTGCCAGGTTAGCAAAACAACCTGTAATATTGTCTGGAGGAAGTCAGATGTTAGCGGTCATTTTGCTTGTATTAGAATTTTTAGATGAAAAAAATAAAGATGAATTTATTGAAGATGTTTTTATTGCGACAACTGGGTGGCTTGTGAAAGATAATTCTCTAAATGATTTAGTAAATCTAATTAATGAAAAATATGATGTCAAATTATTAGGTTTAGCCAGTCCTTTAAATTTCAAATCTTCAAAATACAAAGAATTGAAGGATTATGAATTAGGTCATGTAAAAGAAGGTGTAGGTGCTGGTGGAATATCATTGCTTGCTTTCTTAGATGGATTTAAAAATGAAGAAATAGTTTCATTGTGTCAACAAAATCTGGAAATGATGAAGGGCCTAGGTCAAATTTCTTTAGAGAAGGATTGCTGAATGTTTTCAAAATTTGCAACCAGAAGAGAATTTTTAAATTGTGGTAAGCTTTCGCTTTTATTTTTCTTAAACTCTTGCAGTAATCTACCTAATAAAGTAAAAATTGCATTACAAAATTCTTTTTATCCAGAATCTTTTAAAGATACGATTCCAAAAGATTGGAAGCAGGAAAAAATTAATTTTGAAAATATTCAGCTACAAAAAAATAGAAACACAATTTTCAATTCTGACTTTACTTTAATAAATGATGGATGGATTTCTAGTATAGATTTTTCAGAATTTGAAAAAATAAATGAATATGCACTGTTCGAAAATTTGGATAAGAGATCGATAGATTTTTTGGGAAGCTTTAATCAAAATCAGAGGAGTAAATTATTTCCTATTGGCGTAGTACCCTATACAATTATCATTAAAAATAATAAAGAATTAATAAATTCAGCCAGAACATCTTGGGATTTTCTTCTTTCTAAAAAATTAACTGGGAAAATTATTTTTCCACAAAGTCCCAGAATAATATTGTCAATTGCTCAAAAAATTAATTCATCTAATTCTTTAAAAAAACTCAAAAGCCAAGCAATGTTATTTGATGATAAAAATATGCTCAATTGGTTGATTAATTCTGATGCTATTGTCGCAATAGTTCCTTATAGTCTTTGTTCAAAATATTTAAAAATAGATCCAAGGCTTTCTTTAGTTTTCCCAAGCCAAGGCGTACCTTTGATGTGGCATTTTCTACTTAGTCGATCAAATCTAAATAATGCAATATTAATTAAATGGATTAAATCTTTAGAAAATAAATCAATAGTAGATAAATTAGTAAGCCAGGGTTGGTATCTTCCATTCAATAGTGATTATTTGCAAAGTAAATATAAAACTGAAATGCTCCCCATCTCAGGACCTTCTGAGAAATGTTGGGAAAATAGTTGGTCTTTCCCTGTCTTAACAAATGAACAAAAAATTAATCTTAAAAATATCTGGAATGAGTCCTTATCCCCATAATCTTTTTGTAGGATTTTCAATTAATAAGTTATGAGTTTCCTTTAATAAATTTGGTATATCTAATTTACTAGGACATTTAGGAACACATTCATTACATTCTTGACAAAATGAGGAATTTTTTTCTTCCCACCAGTGGCCAGCTTTTCCTATTAAATTGTATCTTTCTTTTGAAAATTCTAATTGGCCATAACCAATAGATATATTTCTTAAACGAAGTATTTCTGGAATAGGCACTTCATTTGGACATGGAAGACAAGATCTACATTGTTCACATTTGGTTGAGTTTAATCTTTCATTAGAAACTTCCTCAATTTTATTCAGGGCGCTTTTTTCAAGTTTTGTAAGCTTCTCGAATGAGTTTCTAAGTTTATGCGCAAATTCAAAATCTTTTTTGTTTGTCGCCCCCAAGGATAAAGTTGTAATGCCTTTTGCGAGAAGAAATCGATACGCTAATTCTAATGGATGAAAAGGCTTAGAGGCCTCTATCAAAATATCACTTGGAGAATACAATCTACCGCCTTTATCTGCAGGTGATATTGCTAAAACTCCCATACCTTTTTTTATAGCTTCCTCTGCTAAAGCAATCTTAGATTGATCTAAATAATGTAAATGAAGACTACAAAAAGTAAAAACTTCACAGTTAATTGCATCTTTAATTAGTGAATAACTTCCGTGAGAACTAAAACCAACTTGATCAACTAGTTCCTTCTCAAGTATCCAAGATATGAATTTCTTACCCTCTCCAGCAAGAACCCAATCTAGATGTTGTTTTAAGTTGAGTCCGTGAATTGCAAGATTATTAATTTTCTCGCGATTTAAATTTTTAAGAGACTTTTTAAAATTATTTTTTAAAAAGTCAAAATCACCCTTTGGTAAAACTTTGGAAGTAATCACCCAATTTTTTTCTTTTATATTCTCTTCTATTGCTAATTTTTTTATTGAATTTCCAATAAGTGATTCAGCATCACCATAAGAGGGTGCTGTTTCTATGTGGTTAATTCCTACATAATATGCATTTTTTATTATGCTATACATTTTTTCGAGACTTTCAGTTGCTCGCATTGTCCCTAAAGTGAATAAGCTCACTTTCGCCCCTCTACCAAATGATCTTTTTTGTGAATTAATAATCATCTAAATATGATCAATTTCTTTTTATTTACTCTTTAATTTATTTATAGTTGAAAATCATTTAAAGTAAATTAAAGTAAATACAAAATTTTGCAAAAATATTTTTCTTAAATCTATGTTTACAGGAATAATTCAATCAGTTGGAAAACTAAGACAAGAAAAAAATATTTTAGAAATTGAAATTCTAGATAATTTATTTGATATGGCAATCGGTGACAGCATAGCTGTTGATGGAATTTGTTTGACAGTTAAAGAGATTTTTCAAAATAAATTTACTGTTGATGTTAGTGAGGAGACATTAAAAAAAACAACTTTAGGAGTAAAGTCGAACCTGAATCAGATTGTTAATTTGGAGCCCGCTCTTAGGGTGTCTGACCGTCTAGGAGGGCATATAGTCAGCGGACATGTTGATGGCCTTGGAACAGTTGAGAATATAGAAAAATTAGAGAAATCTTGGCTCTTATCAATAAAGTGGAAAAATAATAATTTTTCAAAATATGTAGTTAATAAAGGGAGTATTTGTGTAAATGGTATAAGTCTTACGATTGCAAAATATGAGCAGGAAGGAGAAATATTTACTATTGCGATAATTCCTCATACTTGGCATAACACAAATCTGAATAAATTAAATATCGGTGACAGCGTAAACCTTGAGGCAGATGCACTAATTAAATATGTAGAGAAATTACTTTTATTTAATAAAAATAGTAATCAAGATTTATCTTCAAATAATATTTCTTCGGAGTGGCTTAAAGAAAACGGTTGGTAAAATATATTTTTTAATTTAATGGAATCAGATAAATTGTTTTTGACTCTTTTTTAAGATCGATTTTAAATTCCTGACCAGGTTCTAGACCTAATTTTTTGGTGTAGGCATGACCAATTAATAGGTTCCCATTGCCATGAACTTTAGTTTTGAATTCTGTCTGTCTGCCTCTTGAAGCTCTATTACCATTTTTCCCCTGACGACCATTTCCTATTTTGTAACCCTTAGCTTCGATAAGCGCCCTATAAAAACTTTTTCTTAAGATTCTTCCACTAGGACCTACGTACCCACAACCTTTTGCTATCTCATCTTCAGATTTTTTACTTAATAATTTTGCTTTTTCAAGAAGTTCTTTTCCTTCTAGCATTATCTGACAAATTTCTAATTATATATTCTTACTAAAAAGGAGAACTGTGGCAATATAAATTAATAAAAAATATATTTAATTTTTAAAATTTAGTTTTTTATAAAAGATACAAAATAATAAATAAAATAACCCATATTCCATCTACAAAATGCCAGTACAATTCAACAGCTTCCAATGGGAACATATTTTGACTAGTTAATCTTCCGCCATTGATTCTCGATTGCCAAGCAATAATTAAAATCATTAAAGTGCCTAAAGTGACATGTAATCCATGAAAACCAGTAAGAGCATAAAAAGTACTTGCAAATAAATTATCGGTTAATCCAAAAGGTAAATGAAAATATTCAAATAATTGACATATTAAAAATATAATTCCAAGAAAAGCAGTAAAAAATAACCATTTTTGGGAATCAGAGTTTTTATCTTTTAAAAGTGCTTTGCCTGCTTTATGGAAAGTTGCACTACTAACAAGTAACAAAATTGTATTGAGTGTAGGTATTGGTAGTTCTAATTCATAAATAGCACCATCAGGTAATGGATTTACTGCTTTATAAGTTAAATAAGCAGCAAAGAATCCAGCAAAAGTCATTCCGTCCGCAATTAGGAAAGTTATAAGACCAAACATTCTGAAGTCTTCATGTGTTTCATTAACTTCAGAATTATTTTTTTGAATTTCTTTTGAGCTATCTAGTGTTGTCATATGTTTTTATTTTTGTTCAGAAATTTCTTTACCATAACCATATGGTTCTTCAACTAATGGAGCTTCTCCTTCCCAATTTTCAACTGGAGGTGGAGAAGATGTTAACCATTCAGGTGTAAGAGCATTCCAAGGGTTATCTCCAGCATCTTTTCCATTTCTCACACTAAGGAATACATTAATTAAAAAAGGAATTGTACTTATAGCCATCAAAAGAGCCCCAAGGCTACTAATTTGATTAACGAACTGGAATTGAGGATCATATTCTGCAACTCTTCTTGGCATTCCATTTAAACCAAGCCAATGTTGAGGAGCAAAGCACAAGTTAAATCCAATAAAGGTAATGATAAAATGTAAAATTCCTAATTTTTCATTGAGCATTTTCCCAGTTACTTTGGGGAACCAATGATAAATTGAAGAGAAAATAATAAAAACAGTCCCTCCATAAACTATGTAATGAAAATGGGCTACAACGAAATAGGTATCATGTACGTGAATATCGAAAGGTACCTGTGCCAAAGCAACTCCTGTAATACCTCCAAAAACAAAATTTATAATAAATCCGCAAGAGAATAACATTGCACTATTGATGGAAATTTTACCTCCCCATAATGTTGCAACCCAATTGAAAAATTTTATACCTGTTGGAACAGCAATAAATGCTGTGGCAATAGTAAAGAACAATCTCATCCAAGGGGGCGTTCCACTCGTAAACATGTGATGCGCCCAAACAACTAAACCTAAAACTACTATCCCCATTATTGAAAAAACCATTGTTGTATATCCAAAAAGTGGTTTTCTAGCATGTACAGGAAGTATTTCACTAACTAAACCAAAGGCAGGAAGGACCATAATGTATACAGCTGGATGAGAATAAAACCAAAATAAATGCTGATAAACTACGACATTGCCACCTAAAACAGGATTGAAAAAACCTGTATTAGCGATGATATCGAAGCTAAGTAGAATTAAAGTGCCTGCTAAAACAGGAGTTGACAAAACAACTAATAGACTTGTTCCAAGCATTGCCCAACAATACATTGGCAATTGCATAAGTTTTAATCCTGGCCTTCTTAATTTGATAATGGTCGCGATAAAGTTTATTCCACCAAATATAGAACTGCCTCCAAGTAATAGAACGCTCAGAATCCAAATAATTTGTCCTGATTGAGGAGTAGTTATGCTCAAAGGTGGATAAGCCGTCCATCCAGCCTGAGCAGCACCCTCAACAAAATAGCTTGCTACCAGCATCAAACCTGAAGGAGGAATTAACCAAAAAGCTACGGCATTTAATCTTGGGAATGCCATATCTCTCGCACCTACATAAAATGGAATTAAATAATTTCCAAAAGCACCGTTAACTACAGGCACTATCCAAAGGAATATCATTATTGTTCCGTGTAAAGTTAAAACTTGGTTATAAACATCTCTTGGCATAAAATCAGACATTGGACTAGCTAGTTCAATTCTTATAGCGCTCGCTAAGGTTCCTCCTATTAAATAGAAAAGAAAACCGCAGACTAAGTATTGTATCCCAATTACTTTATGATCAAGGCTAAAACTAAAGTATCTAAGCCAGCCTTTAGGTTGAAGGCTTTCATTATTAGTTTTTTGTGGATCAATTGATATTGTCATAAATTTACCTCTGGTTTTTTATTTTTGTTAAACCATTCGTTGTAATCAGATTCTTCTTCAACAATTATGGAGGCTCTCATTCCTCCATGATATGGGCCACATAATTCTGCGCAAATTATCGGATATTTTCCTACTTTTGTAGGAGTGAAATTTAGAATAGTAGGTTGTCCAGGAATAATATCCTGTTTAATTCTGAACTCTGGTACCCAAAAAGCATGAATTACATCTTTGGATTCCATTTTCATTGATACTTTTTGATCAACAGGAACGTGTAGTTCTCCTGATATGAAATTGCCCTTGGGATAATTGAATAGAAATGCAAATTGCATAGCTGAAACTTCAATTGATAAATTATTTATTGCTATTTCATTATCAGAAGTTTGACTTATTCCAGCCCATATTTTTTCAGTGTTAGAACTCATCATTTCGTGGTTATGATTTAGTTCTTTCATCCCTCCCATTCGATCGTAGATGTTGTAGCTATATAAACCTATTAATAAAACAATTATTGAAGGGATAATTGTCCATACAATTTCTAAGCTTAAATTTCCCTCTAAAGCTATACCATCGCCTATCTGATCATTTCTTTTCCTAAACTTAAATAAGCTATAAATAACTGCTATTGTCATTCCTATAAAAATAATTAATCCAATGATGAAAAGAATTTTAAAAAGTTCATCGTAAATTGGTGCATTAATACTTGCTTCCGCTGGGAGCAAATTTACATTAAAACCAATCCAAAAAGATATAGCAAAAACGAGGGAAATAATTAGTATTAAATAAATGTTTTTATTTAACAATTGATCTCTAAAAATTTGTATTTATATCCTCAAGATATTCAATTTTTTTAATCCTGCATCCTTTGTTAAAAGAAAAACATTTAAATTCACAACTTCTTAAGATTTATGAAATAAAAGGCGTATTATTAATAACTTTTTAGAGTTAATTGTCAGGGAAAAAAGATTAAATTAGTAAATTATTTTTTAAATTAAACATATTAATTTTTAATTAATGTTTGGTTTTTGAATCTAATTTATTATGCAAAATAATAGGTTTTATCCATTTGATTAATAACCAATTATATAAATCAAAATATCTGACAATTTTTAAAAGGTTGGGAAGTCATAGTGTATTTGCACTTATCGCACTAATCGTAATTGGAGGTGCTACGAGAGTCATGGAGGCGGGACTTGCCTGTCCAGATTGGCCATTATGTTATGGATCTTTTTTGCCTTTTAATCATATGAACCTAAGAGTATTTCTAGAGTGGTTTCATCGTCTAGATGCTTTTCTGGTTGGAATATTAATTCTTTTTAAATTTGCGCTTTCAATTATTTGGAAAAATGAAATTCCAAATTGGTTACCTAAAACTTATTCATTATTACTTTTTCTCGTTATTGTCCAAGGATCTTTTGGAGCTTTAACAGTAATAAACCTGCTTGATTCATATACTGTTACTGGCCATCTTTTAATAGCTTTTCTACTTCTCATTACAACAATTTCAATAAATCAAAATTTAGAAAATGACGACATAGAAGAGCCATTAATTTGGTGGAGATTATTATTGTTTGTTCCTCTTTTACTTACTCTGATTCAATCTTTTATTGGAGTAAGGCTTTCATCAACCTGGTCAGCACATATTTGCTTATCTTTTAATAAACAATGTCTAATTCTAAATACTCATAAATTATTTGCTTTTCCAATTGCTTTTTCAATTCTATTGATTATTGCTACTGCAATTTATAAGAGAAGTTTGCTTAATGAAAATTGGAAATATCTCTCAGCACTTATTTTTCTCTTGTTTTCCCAAATTGCTTTGGGTGTTTTAAGTCTTAAAACAAATTTGAATGAACCTATTTTTATTATCGGTCATCAACTTAACGCCTCTTTATTTATTGCGATATTAACAACATTAATTTTTAGAAATCCTTTTACCAAAAAAGGTCTAAACCACTCCCTAAATTCTCAAATGGTTGGTATCAATTCATGAACAGTAGTAACTTAGAAAACTTGAACTATAAATCTTCAATTAGGGATGAAGTTGTACCTTCAAGAAAAAGATTAACTTTGCCACCTTGGCTTGAAGTAGCAAAACCTAGATTAATCCCACTTTTACTGGCAACAACTTTAGGAGGAATGGCTTTAACAGAAGAATGGCCTTTGTCTTCACCGAAACTTATCTGTACTTTAGGAGGCGGAGCTTTGGCAGCAGCAGCAGCAGGAGCTCTTAATTGCTTGTGGGAAATGGAATTAGATAAGAGGATGACAAGAACTAGCAAAAGAGCCTTGCCAGCAGGAAAGTTGTCATCTGAGACTGTATTTTTAGCTGCCGTATCATGTACTTTGGCAGCTTCGATGCTTTTAGTAAGTGGTGTAAATTATTTGGCTGCGGGATTAACTCTTCTTGGTTTATTTAGCTACGTAATTTTATATACAGTTATTTTGAAACCTCGTACAACAAAAAATATTGTTTTCGGAGGAGTTGCTGGTGCGATACCACCCTTAGTTGGAGCGTCTGCTGCCACAGGGCATGTAGGTCTTAGTGGTTGGTGGTTGTTTGGTTTAGTAATGTTATGGACCCCAGCTCATTTTTGGGCACTTGCAATTTTGTTGAAGGATGATTACGCATCTGTTGGTATTCCTATGCTCCCTTCTGTTAAAGGATCTGTTTTTACTGCTAAAGCGATTTCTCGTTACGGATGGGCAACAGTTTTAATGAGTATTATGGGAGTCTTTGCTTTACCTGAAGGGGGTCTCTTATACGGAATTATGTTATTGCCATTTAATGGAAGACTTTTGCAATTAATAAATGAATTAAAGAAATCTCCTGATGATCTTTCAAGAGCAAAGTCTCTTTTTAGGTGGTCTATTCTCTATATGTTTGGTATTTGTCTTTTGTTATTAATTTCCAGAACCCAACTATCCGTAGAATTTGAGCAGCAATCTATGCAAATATTTTTATCTATAGTATCCCTGCTTAGTAATTAAATTAGATGTAAAATGTTTTTTAAGTAAATAGTAAGTTTGATGAATTATATAAAAGTTAAAGGGCTCTCAAAATCTTATTCAGATATCAATGCATTAAAAAATTTATCGATGGAAATTGAAGCTGGCACATTATTCGGAATACTAGGTCCAAATGGTGCTGGCAAATCAACACTAATAAAAATACTCGCTACTTTAATAGAGCCTGATAGTGGAGAAGTTTTTATAAATAATATTAATCTGATAAAAAATTCAAGGAAAATTAGAGAATTAATTGGTTATGTTGCCCAAGACATTGCACTTGATAAAATATTAACTGGACGAGAGCTTTTGGATTTTCAATCAGATTTATATCACATCAACAAAAATAAAAAATTTGAAAGGATAAATAAATTAATAGATCAATTAGAAATGAATGATTGGATTGATCGTAAGTGCGGAACTTATTCAGGGGGAATGAAAAGAAGAATAGATCTGGCAGCTGGACTTTTACATTTGCCCCAAGTATTAATTTTGGATGAACCTACAGTTGGTTTAGATATTGAAAGTAGAAATATTATATGGCAACTTTTGAAAGATTTGAGAAATAATGGAATGACCATTATTTTAAGTAGTCACTATCTTGATGAAATAGATAAATTGGCAGACAGATTAGTGATAATTGATGATGGAAGAGTTATAGCAAAAGGGACTCCTGCAGAGCTCAAAAATAAATTAGGAGGAGATAGAGTAACTTTGAAAGTAAGAGAATTTAGTAATCAGGAAGAAGCAAAAAATATATGTCAAATTTTATCTTCAATAGATGGAATTAGTCAGATTATCATAAATGAAGCTCAAGGTTTCTCGATAAATTTCGTAGCAGATAAGCAAAAAGATTTACTTACGAAGCTAAAAGTGGAATTGGCCTTCTCAAAGTTTGAAATTTTTTCTCTTACCCAAAGTCAGCCAAGCTTGGATGATGTATATCTTCAGGCAACTGGGAAAACATTATTGGATGCTGAAATTTCTATGGCAGGGAAAAGAGACCTAAAAAAAGAATCAAAGCAATCCATGCGATAAAAAAACTTTTGGTTAACTAACTATAATGAATACTAATTACTGCTAATTATGGAATTACAACAGTATAATTTATTTTTTTTATATCAAGAAACATTTGCCTTAACAAAGAGATTATTTATTCAATTAAAAAGAAGACCATCAACTCTTTTAGCAGGAATATTACAACCAATAATTTGGCTTTTTTTATTTGGGGCATTATTCTCTAAAGCTCCTGAAGGTTTTTTACCAGGAGTTGATTCTTATGGGAATTTTTTAGGAGCAGGACTTATTGTTTTTACTGCTTTTAGCGGAGCCCTAAACTCTGGTCTTCCTTTAATGTTTGATAGAGAGTTTGGATTTCTTAATAGATTACTTGTGGCTCCTTTAACCAGTAGATTATCCATAGTTTTATCTTCTTTTTTTTACATAACAATCTTGAGCTTTGTTCAGAGTATTGTAATAATGATTGTTTCATACATTTTGGGTTATGGATGGCCCAACTTATATGGTTTAGGAATTGTATTTACAACACTAATTTTATTAGTTCTTTTTGTGACATCAATAAGTTTATGTTTAGCGTTTGTTTTGCCGGGACATATTGAATTAATCGCTCTTATATTCGTAATAAATTTACCTCTTCTATTTGCGAGTACTGCTTTAGCTCCAATCTCTTTTATGCCAAATTGGCTGGGCTGGTTAGCTTCATTAAATCCATTAACTTTTGCTATTGAACCTATTAGGACTGCCTATACACAAACTATGGATTTAGAATTAGTGGCTTTACATGCCCCATATGGTGATTTAACTTGTAAGAGTTGTATCTCAATTTTATTTTCTTTAACAGTTTTTTCCTTGATTATTATAAGGCCTCTGTTAAATAGAAAGTTAAATTAGAAATTTTATGCTTTTAAAAAATCATTTAATAGAAGTTTTTAAACAAGCCTCTTTAGAAAATAATTTTTTGCTTAAAGAAAATGTTGTTCTTAAGTGGGTCCATAGATTTGGGATTGATTCATTAAATGATTTATTAATCCATAGTTCACTACAAAAAGAAAATCAGCGTGAAGAAGAAAATCAAGAACAGATCTCTTTAATTGATGAAGTGCATGAAGAAAATCAAGAACAAATTAAGCTTGAATTATCAAAAACTTTTGAAAATATTGAAGAAACAAAGTGGGAATCAAATGGCCTGGAAACTGCTAGCAGCAATGAAATATCTAGCAAAAATCAAAATTCTAATAAAATAAATCAATTTACTGAAACCCCAAAATTACCCCTACCTTATATTAAAAATTTAAGAAAGTGGATTAACAACGATAAAAAAGCTAGTTAGCTTTTACATCATACCCGGCATTCCCATGCCACCCATTCCTGGCATTCCCATGCCACCCATTCCTGGCATTCCCATGCCACCCATTCCTGGCATTCCCATGCCACCCATTCCTCCCATTGGATCTCCACCTGGTCCTCCAGGGGCTGCGGCTTCAGGCTCTGGAATGTCGGCCATCGCAACTTCTGTTGTGAGGAGCATAGCTGCAATAGATACTGAATCTTGAAGAGCTAATCTTATTACTTTGGTTGGATCTAATATTCCTGAATCTTTTAAATCCTCATATTTTCCTGAATTAGCATTAAAGCCTTTGTTAAGTCTTTTAATTTCAGCGACAACTACATCTCCATTAAAACCAGCATTTTTTGCTATTTGTTTGGTGGGTTCCAAAAGGGCTTCTTTGACTATATTTATCCCTGTTCTTAAATCATCTGAAGATGTTTCACTTAAATTTAAAAGGTCATCTGATATTTCAATTAAAGTTTGTCCTCCTCCAGAAACAACACCCTCTTCAATAGCAGCTTTCGTAGCATTAAGGGAATCTTCGATTCTCAACTTTTTATACTTCATCTCTGTTTCTGTAGCAGCTCCTACTTTGATAAGAGCTACTCCTCCGGCTAGTTTGGCTATCCTTTCATTGATTTTATCCTGATCATACTCAGATTCAGTTATATTAACTTCTCTCTTTAATTTCTCTACTCGCGCTTTAACTAAATCTTTAGTGTCTTCGAAGGCAACAATTGTAGTTTTATCCTTTGTGATAGTTATTTTTTTTGCTTTTCCTAAATCATTAATCGATACTTTATCAAGTGTCATCGATTTATCTTCGCTAATTAACTTAGCCCCTGTAAGAATTGCAATATCTTCAAGGGCAGCTTTTCTTCTCTCACCAAATAACGGAGCTCTTACGGAAGCTACATTTAAAACCCCACTATTCTTATTCAAAACCAGAGTGGTTAAAGCCTCTCCTTCGATATCTTCAGCAAGAATTAGAAAAGGTGAGCCTGACTTCTGAATTTCTTCAAGTATTGGAACTAGATCAACTAAAGTTGAGATTTTTTGATCAGTTATTAATATTTTAGGGTTTTCAAGTTCACAAACTTGTCTTTCTTGGTCTGTTACGAAATATGGAGAACTATAACCTCTATCAAAAGACATTCCTTCAGTTATATCTAATTCTGTTTCTAGTGATTGAGATTCTTCAACAGTTATTACACCATCTGAAGTAACAATATCCATTGCTTTCGAAATTATAGATCCAATTTCTTCATCACCTCCAGCACTAACTGTTGCAACTTTTTGGATATCAGAACCACTTAATGAAATACTTTTGGAACTTAATTTTTCTAAGACAAAAGCTAGGCCTGCCTCCATACCTTTTTTTAACTCCATAGGGTTGGCACCAGAAGCAATATTTTTTAATCCCTCCTGAACCATCTTCTGAGTCAAAATGGTTGCTGTTGTTGTTCCATCACCAGCACTCTCTTTTGTCTTGGATGCAACTTGTTCTATTAATTTCGCACCTAAATTAGAAATAGGGTTTTCAATCTCGATCTCTTTAGCAACTGTAGATCCATCTCTTACTATATCTGGCGAACCAAATTTCTTTTCTATTACAACGTTTTTTGCTTTTGGCCCAATAGTAACCTTTACTGCATTAGCTACGAAATTCACACCTTTTTCTAGCGCTTCTCTTGATTCATTAGAAAAACTTAACTGTTTAGCCATGTTTACTCGATCTTTAGTCTTATTCTAATCTCCCATAGAATCATTTTTAAGGGATATTTAATTAAGTGGGGAAAGCCGAATTTCTTTTAATAGGACATACAAATTAACTCAAATAAGAGTATCTTTAAGTTATGGAAGAAACAAATAATCTTATTTTTACTCTTACCGCAATCCTCGCGATTGCTATGACACTAATATACTTTCCTTTAAGATTTTTCTTGACATTAACTGCTAGAAGTCGAAGACTAAAACTTTTACAAAAAATTAGAAGGTTGAGAGATGAATTAGGCCAGCCTTATGAAAGTACATAACTAAATACTCATACCCCCGTCTATACTGATTGTTTGCCCTGTAATGTAACTTCCTGCATCACTTGAAACTAAGAATGACACTAAGTTTGCAATTTGAGTACAACTTCCTAATTTCCCTAAAGGGATAACTTTAAGTATCTCTTCAGTATTAAGTTTTTCAGTCATTTCTGTTTCTATAAAGCCTGGAGCTATTGCATTTACGTTTATACCTCTTGAAGCAAATTCTTTAGCACAAGTTTTGGTGAATCCAATAACTCCAGCTTTAGCTGCAGAATAATTTGCTTGACCGGGATTACCAATTATTCCAACAACAGATGAAATATTTACGATACTACCACTTCTTTTTTTCATCATAAATTTTGAAGCATATTTTGTACAAAGAAAAACTCCTTTTAAGTTTGTATTTAGTACATCATCCCATTGTTCCGATTTCATTCTCATCAATAGTCCATCTCTAGTAATACCAGCATTGTTAATAAGAATATCAATGGAACCATTAATTTTTATGATTTCTTCAAAAGCTGAACTGACAGAATCCTCTCTTGATACATCAAATTTTAATTTATGAGCTTTACCTCCCGAATTTTTTATTGAATTTACAACTTCTTCAGCTTTTTCATCAGAAGAAGAGTAATTAATAAAAACTTCTGCTCCTAAGCGGCTTAGTTCTAAAGCAATTTCTTTACCAATTCCTCTGCTAGCTCCAGTGATTAAAGCAACTTTGCCTGATAATGAATCTGTATTGGACATTATGAAATTTTATAATTTTCAATCGTAGTACTATTTGTGTAAAGATATTGCTTTTATTTATAATTGTCTAGAAAATATTAAGACCTTCTATTGTGCACTTTTTAATACCAGCTGCAGGGAGCGGTAGCAGAATGAAAGCTGGAAAAAATAAATTACTTATTGATTTAGAGGGAGAGTCTTTGATTTATTGGACACTTAAATCTGTATTTTCTGCAAGCTCAACAAATTGGGTTGGAATAATTGGGCAACCGAAAGATAAAAATTTATTATTAAATTCAGCAAAGGATTTTGCCCATAAAGTTCATTGGATTAATGGTGGTGACACCAGACAACAGTCAGTTTTTAATGGTTTAAAAGCGTTACCAAAAGATGCTGAAAAAGTTTTAATACATGATGGTGCTAGATGTCTAATTAATCCTGAATTGATAGACCTTTGTGCCAAGCAATTAGATGAAAATGAAGCTGTAATTTTGGCTACTAAGGTAACTGACACAATAAAGATTGTTGATAATGAAGGTTTTATTAAAGAAACACCAGATAGAAATTATTTATGGGCAGCGCAAACTCCTCAGGGCTTTTTAGTAGATAGATTAAAAAAAGCTCATAAGATGGCAATTGATAAAAACTGGAAAGTCACAGATGATGCCTCACTATTCGAAATGCTTAATTGGAAAGTGAAGATTATTGAAGGAACTTATTCAAATATAAAAATTACATCCCCTATAGATTTGAAAATAGCAAAACTTTTTGTGAAGAACCCCTAGTTAAAAAGGTGTATCGATACTAAGAATGCCATCATCACCATTTAAGGTGGCTTCGTATCCTAAAGGAATGCAAGCATTTCCCGATATGTGGCCTATTGGGAGGTCAAAAAGAATAGGAAAATCAAACTCTTGGAGTCTTTCAATAATGCAGTTTTTTAGTAAATCTTTCCATTCAAGGTCGCAGGAATCATTAGAAAAACTTCCGAATCCAATACCAGCAATTTCAGAAAGTGTTTTAGTCATTCTGAGGTAAGTCAACATGCGATCAATTTTATAAATATCTTCATTAATATCTTCAAAAATTATTATTTTCCCTTTGCAATCTGGAAAGTGATTAGTACCAATTAAAAAAGTAGCAATAGTTAAGTTAGAAACGATAATTTCTCCTTTAGCTTTCCCACCTCTTAAAGGAATTCCTCTTATGTCCTCAACATATCCCTCAAAAAGTAAATTTCTTAATCTCTCAAGACTCCACTCTGGCTCTTTGAAAAGGCCAGTAACCATGGGCCCATGAATAGAACCTATAAATCCTTGAGAATATTTAGATAGTAATAAAGAACATGTATCTGAGAATCCAAGCATTAAACCATGCTGCCAAGAAGGTTCTTTTTCTAAAAGTCTTGCTGAACCCCAGCCTCCTTTTGCAAAAATGATTAGCTTACTATTTTGTGCTTTTTCCAGTTCTTCAAATCTAGTTAGATCATCACCTGCAAAATAACCAAATTTTTTTGATAGAGAATTATTTTCATTAATTTCCAAGCCCCAGTTTTTTAAGATTTCTATGCCTTTTTGAAAATTTTCGTCTTCATCAATAAAGGAGCCTGGAGCTAAAATATCTATTAAATCCCCTTTTTTTAATCTAAAAACCATATTTAGAATTTATGAGGCAATAATAATTCCTAATAAAAGGACTCCTCCATAAATTGATTGATTTTTGAAGTGATTCCCAATATTTTTTATTGATTGCTTTTCCTCAGGAAATACTTTTAGTATATCTCTCTGCATTAAGATTGACGTTGTAAGCCAAATTGGCCAAAAAATAAAATCCATTTGATTAATAAATCCGCATAATGCGAGAAAACTAGAAGTTAAAAAATAACAAATTTGAATAGTTATTCTTGTATTGTTCTGGAGGTTAACAGCGGAACTATTTATTCCAATTTTGATATCATATTTTTTATCTGCTAAAGCATAAATCGTGTCAAAGCCAAAAGTCCAAAAAATGGTAGCTAGCCAGCAAAATAATAAAACAATACTATTTAAATTGCCTTCATTTGCGGCCCAGGGAATTAAGACAGCAAAACCCCAGCATATGGATAAGATTAATTGAGGATATTTAAACCATCTTTTGGCAGAAGGATAAATTAAAATAATAGGTAAAGCTAAAAAAGCAAGTGAAATGGAAAGGATTCTTCCAGGCTGAGGTAGTGACAAAGTTAAAAAGAAGCTACATAAAATTAAAAAGAAAAGAATTGAATAAGCTGTTTTAAGACCGATTTTATTTGCAGCTAGAGGTCTATTTTTTGTCCTAACAACTCTTTGATCAATTTTTTTGTCCCAAATATCATTAACCACGCAGCCTAATCCACTTACTAGTAGTCCTCCCAGTATTATTCTTAGCAACATTAAAAATGTTGGATTAGCATCTGGGGTTAAATATAAACTCCATCCAGCAGGAATAAGTAAGATCATTCTTCCAGTCGGCTTATTCCACCTTAATAATTCAAAAAAAGTACTTAATTTAATTTGTCGATTTTTATTTTGCATATGACCTATTGTATATTTCATAACTTTAAATAATCTTACTAGGATTAAATGATTTCTATTATTTAATAATCAATCTTGGGTATATTTATTAATGGATTAAAGATATCTGCATCTTATAAAAAGAAATGATACAGAAACAAGATTTAAGATATTTTCAAGAAAAGCAAATTTTAGTAGCTTCTATAGATATTGGAACTAACTCTACACATCTCTTGGTAGCAGAAATTAATCTAGAATTAAAATCATTTTCAATAAAATTCACTGATAAATCAACCACTCGTCTTGGAGAAAGAGATGAGGAGGGTAATCTTACTGAAGAATCAATCCAAAGAGCATTAGTTACTCTTAAGCGATTTAAGGAATATTGTAAAAGTAATGGAGTAAAACAAATAGTAACAGCAGCAACAAGTGCAGTTAGGGAAGCTCCAAACGGTCAAGATTTTATTAGAAGAGTTCTTGATGAAACTGATATTCAAATAGAAATGATAAGTGGTTCTGAGGAAGCCAGATTAATTTACCTTGGTGTTCTTTCTGGTATGGCTTTTGAAGATCAGTCTTTTGTAATCATAGATATTGGAGGAGGATCTACAGAATTAATACTTGCAGATAAAAAAGATGCTATAGCTCTTACCAGTTCGAGAATTGGTGCGGTAAGACTTAAAAATGATTTTTTAAATAAAGAGTCTATAAATTCAGAAAGATCGAGTTTTCTAACAACTTTTATTAAAGGATCTTTAGAACCATCTGTTCGAAAAATAAAGAGTAGATCTAAGGGAGATAAGCCTTTATCTATGATTGCAACCAGTGGCACTGCAACCTCATTAGGAAATTTGATTTCAGATGATTTGGGAGAATCTAAACAAAAGTTGCATGGTTATAAATTTAAAAGGGAAAATTTACAAAATGTATTGGAAAAACTAATTAAATTGCCAGTTTCGGAAATCAAGAAAATACCTTCATTAAGTGAGAGAAGAGCAGAAATAATTATTCCAGGAGCATTGATATTAAACACCGCAATGGAGATGTTGAACTTTAATGAATTAATAATAAGTGAGAGGGCGCTTCGAGAGGGTTTGGTTGTGGATTGGATGCTTCGTAAAGGGATAATTAAAAACGAGTTAAATATTCAAAGCAATATTAGAAAAACAACTATAGTTCATCAGGCCAGAAAGTTTGGAGTAGATAATACAAGAGCTGAGAAAGTTATTGATATTGCCTTTCAAATCTATGATCAGACTAAAAATATCTTTCATAGCGATAATGACCCTAAAGCTAAAGAACTTCTTTGGGCAGCTTCTAATCTTTATAATTGTGGGAAATACGTGAATGTTGGTTCATATCACAAACACTCTTGGTACTTAATAAAAAATTGTGAGTTGTTGGGATATTCTGAAGCAGAAACAAATATTATTGCTTCAATTGCTAGGTACCATAGAAAGACTCTACCCAAGAAAAGACATGAGTCTTGGCAAAATTTAATATCCAAAGAAGATAAAACATTAGTTCTTGAAATGTCATTAATCCTGAGACTAGCAGCAGCTCTTGATCAAAGACCTGACAAGGTGATCTCCTCAGTTCAAATAAAATTGCAGGAAAATAATCTTACATTTCAACTTTTACCTTTAGATAGAAACCATGATCTTCTTCTTGAAAAATGGAACTTAGGATTATGCCGTAATGTAATAAAAGAACTAAAGAATTTGGAATTAAAAGTTATTTAGTTTTTTTAATAAGTTCTTGTTTTGGAGTTTGATTCTGAGAAGAATCTGAAAATAAATTGAAAATTAAGGACGAGGCGATTAGTCCGAGAAAGCCTGAAATTAAAATAAATATTAGGAATCCTAGTGGATTAAAATTCTTAGATTGCCTAGATTTATAATTTTTTTTGGAAACTTCTTCAACTATTTCTTCAATTTTCACTTCTTTCCTCTCTGTCTTGAATTCATCCATTAAAAATTCTGTATCAAGTTTTAGCTTCTGTGAAATCCGTCTAATCATTGCTTTGATAAATACTTTTTCAGGTAGTTTTTCTTCATTACCTTCTTCTATGGCTTCAAGTTGATGAGCTCCAATTTTTAAATCAGAAGCCAATTCTTCAATTGATTGATTTTTACTTAACCTAGCCTCTTTAATGAAATTTCCGATTCTCTTTAAAGAGGAATCTCCTCCTTTATTGTTGATTCCCGAAACAGATTTTATTTCTTTCAAAGCAAATAAATTTTTACTAATTATAGTAATTAATATTTTTCTATCAACTTTAAGATTATTTATTCCTAAAGAGATGCTTATAAGATGGATTATAAAGATTAGATCTTTTTTGAGAATTACTAATTGCTGGGCTAATTATGTAAATGGTTGTTCTAATTAGTTTTTTCTCAATAGAAAATTTTTCCATATCTTTTAATTCTATTAATGATGTCCAACCATCATCCCAAGATACTCTAAATCCAACAATCACTTTAGTCTCTGGAGGGTAAAACTCTAGTAAAGTTTCTTGAGACCTTTTCACATGCCTAGCACTTAGATATAGACATATAGAGGAATTGTGTTTCGCAAGATCTTTCAGAGATTCTTTTTCGGGCATCCCTGTTCGCCCTCCTGCTCTAGTTAAAATTATTGTTTGCGTTACGTCAGGGATGGTTAACTCAGCTTCATGATATGCTGCAGCAACTTGAAAAGCACTTACTCCAGGAACAACCTCGATTTCAATTTTTTCGTTTTTTAAAATTTCGATTTGCTCTCTAATTGCTCCAAAAAGGCAAGGGTCTCCATCATGCAACCTTACAACAGTTTTCCCTGCCTGAAATTTTTCTATCATAATTGAGGTGATTTGCTCTAAGTTGAGCGAACTCGTTTTTATTTTTTCAGAACCTTCTTTAGCAGAATCTAAAATCTTTTCAGGAATTAGAGAATCAGTCCAAATAATGACATCTGCAATTTTTATCTTTTTTAATGCTTTTAAAGTTAATAATTCTGGATCGCCTGGACCAACACCAATAAAGGATATTTTGTTATCCATTCTTTCTATTTTTCCCACTATATGTTCTCAATCTTAAAAAAAATATTCCAATTAATCCAGAAGAAAATAGAAAAATACTTATAAATTGAGCCATTCTTATACCGCCATCACAGAAAGGTGGAAGTCCACCAATGCATAGTGGGTCAGTTCTTAAACCTTCAATCCAGAATCTTCCAAAGCTATAACTTATTAAATAAAGACAGCTAATAAAGCCAGGCCTGAAAAAATCTGTTTTATTTTGTTTATTAAAGGTAATAATAAGGACGATGAAAATTAAAAGATTCCACAATGACTCATAGAGAAATGTAGGATGAAAAAATTCATAATTAAGAAATTCTAAAGGCCTATTTTGGATAGGTATAAATAATTTCCAAGGCAAATTTGTAGGAACTCCAAAGGCTTCATTATTGAAAAAATTTCCCCACCTTCCTATTGATTGTCCAAGAATAATCGAGGGTATTAATATATCTATAAAAGTTTTTAAATTAATTTTTTTCGACTTACAGAAATAGATAATAGATATTAATCCTCCAATTAGACCTCCATGGATTGCTATGCCTCCTTCCCAAACTGCAAGAAAAGAAGGTATTTGAATGATGTTATTGAATAGTTCAAAAGAAGTAAAAAAGTTCTCTCCGCTATATTGCCTCCACTCAAAAATTACGTAATAAGCTCTAGCTCCAATTATTGAAGAGATTATTAATGATGGAAGTATTTCACTAATGTACTCTGGGTTAATATTTCTTGCCTTTGCTAGTTTTTTAGAGACAAATAGGCCTATTAAAACTGAAACCGAAATAAGAAGTCCGTACCATCTAATAGTTATAAATCCTAAATTTAAAAAAGTTTCTCCTGGAGATTGTATAAAAGCTTGAAGTATAAGCATTTAGAGAAAGTTAGATACCCTCTGCTGCTTGCACTTTTTCTACTTGTTTTTTCTTTAATACTAAAAGTATTTGTGTTAAGCCTACACCAATGAAGAATGCAATCAATCCAATAACTCTATAAGGGCTCTGAAGTACAACCTCAGCATCTAATTGCCCAAAGCCACCAACGTTGGGATCATTAGTAAGAGGGTCACCTACATTAATTTTGTCTTGCGCTTTTACGATAAGTTGAGGACCAACAGGCACTGCTTCAGTAGTTATTTCACCATTATCGTTTTCTATATTGACTTGATAGCTACCATCTTCAATTGTTTCTATTGAATTTATAGTTCCTGCGGTGGAAGAAGTGAATACTACATTATTGCTCTTGTCTCCAGTTGGATATACCTGACCTCTACCTCTATTGCCTCCAATATGTAACGAGTATTTCCCATAGTGATATTCTTTATTAGTGGATGGGTCAGGGGAAAGTACAGGGAAAACGATTTCTTTATTGGTATCGCCAGGTAAAGGTCCGACAATAATGATATTATCTTTCTCTTCACTGTAATTAGTGAAATAAACCCCTTCTGTCTCCTCTTTTATTTCTTCGGTCCATCTTTCTTGTGGAGCAAGTTTAAAGCCATCAGGCAGCATTACAACAGCACCAACTTGTAATGGGACTTCCGAACCATCAGCCCCTATCTCTTTTAAATCATTTTTGTAGGGTATTTTGACTACAGCTTTGAAAACACTGTCTGCTCCAACAGATTGTGGAACCTCTGCAATTGTAGGCATCTGAGCTAGATGACAATTTGCACAGACTATCTTACCTGTGGCTTCTCTTGGGGATTCGTAGTTTTGCTGAGCCCAAAATGGATAAGCAAAACTGATCTCTGGATAAAATACAATGCTTGAAATGAAAAGCAGAGTACAGATAAATAAACTTGTTTTTTTCATGATTTGATTTTTAAGACCTTTCATTTTTTTATGCCCACCATGGATTTTCATTAGTTCTAAAGTCAGTTTCTGACCATTGTTTGACGAGTACAGCATCATCTTCAATATCGACATGAGCTAGAGCTAAAGATAAAGGCGCAGGCCCTCTTACTACCTTCCCGTTAGTATCGTACTGACTGCCATGACAAGGACATATGAATTTATTAGCACCACTATCCCATGGGACAACGCAACCTAAATGAGTACAAATTGCATTTAAACCAAATTCTCCTATTTCCCCACCCTCATTAACTATTAAATAAGTTGGATCTCCCTTTAGACCCTGAACTAGACTTCTGTCTCCTGCTTGATGGGTAGCTAACCAACCTGTCTTAGTTATTGGATTCCCTAATTCATCTTTAGCAGAAGTTCCACCTCCACCACCGCCTGCTCTTAAAGGCATGAAATAATTCGCTACAGGGTAAAGGGCTCCTAAAGCTACACCAGTTGCAGTACCAAATGTAAGAAGATTCATAAATTGCCTTCGACCCATTGAAGGGACATCATTGGAACTTAATTGAGTCATTCGCTACTTGGTTCTGTTATTTATTAGTTATTATGGAGCAAATTGTTCAATTTCTGTTGCAAATAGATAGGACTTTTAATAATTTAAAGTAAAAGTTTAGGAAGTCTTAATTAATTGATTTAAATGAACCCATTGCTAGTAGATGAAGTTATACATTATTTGATTCATCGCTGGGGAAAAAAATATGATTTTAGACTCTTTAGAAGAGGAAAATTCGTGTATTTTCAAATGATGTGGGGATTTCTTGGACAGGAATCATTCCCTTTAAGTGAAGATGAATATAAAAAATCGATAGCTGATAAAATCGAGATTTTAAATAGATGTGGATATTCAGAAGAAGTAAGGGAATGGCTAAAGAAAGTCAATGCTAAGCCAAGGTTAGGTAGAGCTGTCAGCTTGCAATTAAATCTTAATGAGAAGATGAAAGAGTTTTTGACTTAAGATTTTCTGATAAGTAAGTTAATCCAGTACCCACAAAAAATAAAAACACAATCGATATAGATAGCAATGACATAGTCAATGGGTCTGTTGAAGGGGTAATCACTGCAGATAATATTGCAGAGGAAATTACAACTATCTTCCAATTCGAAATCATTTTTTCTGTTGTGATTATTCCAAGAGAACCAAGAATAAATTGTAATACTGGCAATTGAAAAGCTATTGCAGTGCTAGACATTAATAAGAGAACAAAATCAAAATATCTTTCTATAGACCAAGTTGGTTCAACAATATCAGCACCGAAACTAATGAAGAAATTTATTGCTGCAGGGACTAATATCCACCATGAAAAAATTAATCCTAAAAAAAATAGAAGACCTGAACCAAAAACTGCAGGCAAGATAAGGCTTTTTTCTTGTTTTGTTAAACCAGGAGAAATGAATAATATTATTTGATAAAAAATATAAGGCATAGAAACTATCAATCCGCTGTAACCTGCAACTTTAATAGCGACAAATAAAAACTCTCCTGGAGCAAGTTGTAGTAAATGAATATCACCAGCTGGGATTTCTAAAAAAGATATTAATGGCTTTATGATGAGAAAACTAAAGAATATTGAAATAAGTATTGAGTAAATTGAGTTTAGTATCCTTTGACGAAGCTCCTCTAAATGATCACTAAAAGTCATCGAATCTGATAATTTTTTTTCACTTTGACCTGTACCTCTCATTATTATTTGATAAAAATTGTGTAAGAAAAAGGTTTAAAACTACTATTGTCAAAGTCCAATTTATTTTTCGATAAACTTAATTATTTGCTTAATTTAGGATTTGTTGGATCTGGTAATAAGAAAGGAGGGGCATCATTTAAAGATGATTCACCATAAGTTTCATATTCTCTATATCCACCCATTTTCCCATTTGTTTTCATTAAAGCGCTTACGAAGGCAAGTAGTAAGAAAACAGTAGGAGCTCCAATTATTAATGCAGCACCAAATAGATATCCAACAATAAATTCTGGAAAACTATGATTTCCTAAAAATTCATGAGTGCCCAAAAGAAAATCAAACATTTAGATTTAAAAATTTTTTTTATTATAAACTAAATTACTGTTTTAAGATTTTTTTTAATGTAATCTTCTCCTCTTGTAGGATTTCCCCAAATAATTTCTCCATTTTTAAAGGAAACGCAACCCGGTCCTCCGTTTTTGATTTTTTGCAAATCTTTAATCTTTACTAAATTAATTGGAACTTTAATGTTTCTTTTTGCCTTACTAAATAAAGCAGCTAAATCTGCAGCTATTTGAAGATCTTGTTCAGATGCTACTTGAGATGAAGACTTCAAAACTACATGACTGCCTGGTGATTCCTGTGCATGAAACCATAAATCGCCTTTTTTTGAGAACTTAAAGCTTATTAAATCATTTTGCCTCATATTTCGCCCTACCTGAAGCTTTAATCCTGTGGGAGTGTCAACTTGAATTGGTGAAGACTCTATCTCATATGTACTTTTCTGATCTTCTCTTTGCTTCTTGATATTGATATTAAACTCGTTACAAATTTCTTCCATAATTTCTTCTAGTAGTTTGATTCTCATAAAAAGTTTTTCATGATTTAAAGAATTTAAATTTTCTAGAAGCGTAGTGAATTCGTCTAATCTCTCTATATTTGTTTTGTAAATACTTAATCTTTCTTTTATTAATTCTCTAGATCTCTTTAGTTTTTTTGATTTTTTATATAGTTTTTGTCCCTTTATAATGTCTTGTTTTTTAATTTCATGTGAAGAGAATATATTATCAGCTTTTTCTTTATATATCTCGTAGTTTTCTGATTTTGTCAGAAGATCATATTGAATATTTAAATTCTTTTTCTCAGTATTGGTCTGTTTAAAAATTATCCCTTCAATTTTCTTTTCCAATAATTCAAGTTTTTTTTGTTTCAGATGATAATCATAATAATTCTCTAAGCTTGTGCATAAATCTATTTTATTTTCGCAATTAATTTCCTTATCAAAAAACCAAACGCAATAAAAATCTTTGTTGAATGTAGAAAAGTTAAAGTTATTGTTTTTAAACCTGTTTATCCAAATCTTCCAATTTTTAAATATCTCCTTTAAGTCTGAGTTGCTAATGAAATCAATATTTTTTTCCATTATTTCTGAATTAACAGTTGCGCTAACAACCTCTAATTGTTTTGTGAGGATAGGGCTTACTCCTTGATAGGTATTTATTAAACAGTATTTCAAAGACTCAGGTACTATTGAAATTGAGTCTTTCCATGATTGAAAAGACTCATCTTCTCTAGGTTGTTTTTTGAGATTGACTGGAGGGCCAGAATAAATTGATCCTGTTGAAATTGTTCTAAAACTAGATTGACTTGATTTAATTTGTTTACCAACGGCAATTATTTTATGTTTATTATCCAGATAAAAAATATTACTATGTTTTCCCATTAATTCAAAAATTAAATACTTATTAATTTCATCTCCAGGTTTTTTCGCAAAACTAAATTTTATAACTCTCTCGAAATCATCTTGATCAATCGAAATTAAAGCCATATACTTTAATCCGTATCTTATTTGTTTAGAAAGTGTGCTTTCTCTCCCAATCTTTTCTGGCTTATTTATCTTTAGTATTCTAGGAGAGTCTCCATTCCATGAAACTTCTAACCATGTTTGAGAATCAACTCCTCTGAAACATAATTGAATTGTATTAGGCTCTGGTTGTTGGGCAGTCTCAAACTTTGTAGGTAAGATGTTCTTTGTCAAATAATGCAAGACAGATCTAATAGATGTAATATCCATTATCTGTGGAACACCTTTTTGCATTATTCCTTTTTAATTCACAAGATGTTTATTTTACTGTAAAAAATTTAATATGAAAAATCAAAAAAAACTTATTATCCTTACTGGACCCAGCGGGGTAGGTAAAGGAACAGTTGTTAAAGAAATATTAGGTAAAGAAAAAAATTTTTGGCTTTCAATATCTGCAACTACTAGAGAACCTAGAGAGGGAGAGAAGGACGGAGAAAATTATTATTTCTTAAACCAAGAAAAGTTTAAAGAAATGATTGAACAAAACCTTTTCCTTGAATGGGCTCAATTTGCTGGAAACTACTATGGAACGCCTTTGTCTTCTGTTAATGAGAAAATAAAAAAGGGATTTACCGTACTACTTGAAATTGAAGTAGAGGGTGCAAGGCAAATAAAAAATAAGTTTCCTAATTCACTGTCAATATTTTTACTTCCTCCGGATAAAGAAGAGTTAGAGAGAAGAATAAGAAATAGAGGTACAGAAAAAGAAGAGGCAATTAAAAAAAGACTCTCAAGGGCTAATTATGAGATTTCAGTATCAAATCAATTTGATTTTGCATTAACAAATCACAATGTTGATGAAACAGCAAAAAAAATAATCAAGTTAATAAAAACTTGATTATTTTCTATTTATCAACTCATTGGATGGAATAATAAATCTGGGAAAAACCTATTAAATTCAATAATTATTCCAGCTGTAAGGCTTAGCCAAATTGCTGCTACCACTGGAGCAGATCTGACAAATTTTGTGTTTAGAATTTTGAACATTTGTTTTATGAAAGTTTTTAAGGATGTTTAGCGAGGACCATTAAGTGTAATATTGTTATCTTTCTCTCTTAAATCTCCATTTCTACCTTGTTTATTAGCAAGAAGAGGCCATTGCGCTCCTTTTACAAGACATTTTCTGGCTAAGTCTAGGTCAATAATGATCTCAAGATCTGCTGGATTCTTAGTCTTTTTTGATTCAATCAGATACTCTCTTCCTGACCAACCTATAATTCCAGCAATGTAAATGAACAATACTCCTGGAATAAGTAAATCTCCTTCATGACCTCTATTTAAAAGGGCTCCCCATGGCTCAAGAGGAGGTCCAATTATTAAATGTGGAAGACCATCATCTCCGCATGATGCTTTTCCGTATCTTTCAAATCTTGCGATGTCTTTTTGAGTAGTTGCAGAATTTGCTCTCTCAATGAATTTAGGATTTTCAGAGCATTTTGTGAGGGCTGAAGCAGTATATTCTGTGCTAGCTCTATCTGCGTTTAAGGCAGGCCCATTTGCAGCTAGAGCAATTGGAGTAATTCCGAGGAACAGAAAAACTGAGGTTATGATTGAAAAAAAGAATTTCATAAGTTGCAATCTTTAATTCCTTATAGTGTGTTAAGTAAGAAATTAATATTAAAATAGAACAAGTTGAATCAAAAATGCATAAAGTTTTAGCTATTGAAACAAGTTGTGATGAGACATCTGTCTCAATAGTTTCTAATATTGGCGATACTTTCAGAATACATTCAAATATAATTGCCTCTCAAATTGAAGATCATTCAAAATGGGGAGGAGTTGTGCCTGAACTTGCAGCTAGAAAGCATTTAGAGTTATTACCTTTTGTTTTAGATAAGGCTTTAGAAGAATCAAAAATCAAAATTGAGGAAGTCGATTATATTGCATCAACTGTAGCTCCTGGATTAGTTGGTTGTTTACGAGTTGGCTCTATAACTGCAAGATCACTTTGCATGTTACATTCAAAACCATTTTTGGGAATTCATCATTTGGAGGGGCATTTATCTTCAATTCTATTTTCAGAAAACTATCCAAAGAAATCTTTTCTTACATTACTTGTTAGCGGCGGGCATACTGAATTGATAAAGGTTGATGATAGAAGGGGAATGCAAAGACTTGGGAAAAGTTTTGATGATGCTGCTGGAGAAGCCTTTGATAAAGTTGGCAGACTATTAGGTCTTAGTTATCCAGGAGGACCGGCAATTGAAAAGATTGCTAAAAATGGGGACCCAATGAAATTTAATTTACCAAAATGTAGGATTTCTGATAAAAAAGGTGGATTTCTTAAATATGATTTCTCTTTTAGTGGTCTAAAAACTGCCGTATTAAGATTAGTTGAGAGAATAAATTTGGATGGGAAGACCGTTCCAATTCCTGATATTGCTGCAAGTTTTGAGAGAGTAGTGGCAGAGGTCTTGGTAGAGAGAACAATAAAATGCGCAGAAGATCATAGCTTGGATAATGTAGTTGTGGTTGGGGGAGTGGCTGCTAACAATACATTAAGAAAAATGATGATTAGTGAAGCTAGTAAAAAATCTATTAAAGTTCATTTAGCTCCTCTTGATCTTTGTACAGATAATGCGGCAATGATTGGAGCGGCGGCGTTGTTCAGGATCAAATTTAAGGATCATTTAAGTTCCCTTAAATTAGGTGTCGCAGGAAGACTATCAATTGAACAAGCAAATACCCTTTATGAAGAAAACCCTCCTTTCTAATTTCAATGAACAAACAACCTAAAATCGAGATTAAAGAGACAAAAAACTTCGTTGATAAAAAGGAACTGAATTTGTGGAAAAGAGGTTTTACCCCTCAAGCTGAAATATGGAATGGAAGGATGGCAACTGTTGGTATAGGAATTATTTTTATAATTATTGCTTTAATAAGCCAGTTTTCTTAATAGAAATAAAATTAATTTTCTTAAAAGTATTTTTGAAAGAATTTTTTAAAATACTCTTGTTCAGCCGATGAATTAAATTAAAAAGTATTGTATTTATTGGACTTGAGATAAGATTATTGATTTAATCAAAATAATTAATATTTTTATTATTTATAATTTTATATGACGCCTGAAAGGCTTGGATTACTTTGGGGGATAACTGTATTTGCAGGTGCTTGCGCTCGATTATTTTCTTCTTTTACAGGATTCCCAAGTGTTGTTATTTTATTGCTTTCTGGATTATTCATTGGAAGATCAGGATTAGGACTTGTTGAGCCTTTAGATCTCGGGCAAGGGCTTGAAACTATTGTGGGGCTTTTGGTCTGTTTGGTTCTTTTTGAAGGGGGATTAAATTTAAAACTGCCTGAGGGGAATATAAGAAATACTGTTTTGAAAATTTCATTGGTAAGACTTTTTATTTCATTATCAGCTGGAATTTTTATTGCTCATTGGCTGGCTGGCCTCTCATGGCAAGTCGCAGGAATATATAGTGCCATAGTTCTAGCTACTGGACCAACAGTTGTCTCTCCATTAGTGGAACAAATAAAATTAGCTTCCCCACTCTCGGAAGTTTTAAAAGCTGAGGGGTTGTTGCTTGAACCAATTGGTGCAGTACTAGCATTACTGCTTTTAGAACTGACTTTAGGGGACCTTCGTGGGATTAACGATGTATTTATAGCATTAATGCAAAGATTAGGGGGAGGAGTTTTAATCGGATTAAGTGCAGGATGGTTACTATCAGAAATTTTAAAAAAAATAAAAAATGAAGCCTCATTTGGTATAGAGCTTCAAGTTACCCTTGGATTTATTTTCCTTGTGTATGGAATTTGCGAATATTTTTTACCAGAATCAGGCTTGCCGGCTTCAGTCGCGGCAGGTTTTATTGTAGGCAAAAGAGAAGTTATAGATAAGGAGAGATTGGATAATCTAATAGGTGAATTAGCTCAATTAGCAATAACAGTTCTTTTCCCTCTTTTGGCCGCTGACGTTTCTTGGGGTGAATTAAGTCCGCTTGGCTGGGGAGGGGTTGTTTGCGTTTTTATGTTGATGGTAATTGTTCGCCCTATCTCTATCTGGATAGCAACAATGGGGAGAGACTTGAACTTAAAAGAAAAAATATTTTTAGCCTGGTTAGCCCCAAGAGGTATTGTTACTGCAGCTGTAGCTTCTCTTTTTTCTATCAGATTAGAGCAGGCTGGTATCCTTGGGGCTGGCCGTCTACAAGGTTTAGTTTTTCTTACTATTTTGATGACAGTAGGAATACAAGGACTTTCAGCTAAACCTTTGGTAAATAGACTTAAATTAGGCCAAAAAAATAATTTTGATTGATTAAAGACATCTTTCAATTCGAGTTCTATCAGTTTTACTCTCTGCGAAAAGCTCCCAACTTTGAATTAAATCTGGCCCACTGAGAGATCCAAAAAAGGCTACTCTTAATGATTTCATTAATATCCCTTTTTTAATATTATGCTTTTTTGAGATTTCGTTTATTATTTCTTTGGCTTTCTCTTTATTTAGTTTTATAGTATTTTGCTCAATTAAATAATTTAAGATTAGTTTTAAAGATAATTTGCTTTCCCGGTTTTCCAGAAAATCTTGACCTTCTTTTTGAATTGTAGGTATTAAGAAAAATGGTTTTGATTGATCAATTGAATCTTTTAAAAGAGTCATAGAGTCTCTAATCAAAATTGCTAATTTATTAGCCCATTCTTGAGATGGCGGCTCCCAACCATTGTCATCCCAGTATTTTCTCATGATCTCAATTAACTTTATTGATTCCATATTTTTTATATATTGAGAATTAATCCAGTTGAGTTTTTCCCAACTAAATTTGGCTCCAGCTTTATTTATTTCTGATAAGTCAAAAATTTCAGATATCTCTTCAAGTGAAAGTATTTCTCTGTCGGCAGATTTTGGAGACCAACCTAAAAAGGCCATATAGTTCGATAAGGCCTCAGGTAAATATCCCATATCTCTAAATTCGTCGATTGAAGTAACGCAATCTCTCTTAGATAATTTTTTCCCTTCACTATTTAGTATTAAGGGTGTATGCGAAAAAGTTGGCAAATTAAAATTTAATGCTTTATAAATCAATATTTGTTTTGCAGTGTTCGAGATATGGTCTTCACCCCTTACAACATGAGTAATATTCATGAAATTATCATCAACTACAACTGCAAGATTATACAAAGGATCTCCAATCTCATATCCCTTTGCCCTTCTTGACAAAACTAAATCACCACCCAAATCCTTCCCTTGCCATTTGATTTCGCCTCTTATCTGATCTACCCATTTAATTTCAATTTTTTCATCAATCTTAAACCTTATTACTGAAGTCCTCCCTTGGGATATGAATGTTTCTATTTCTTCTTTTGAAAGACTTCTGTGTCTATTATCATGCTTTGGAGGTAATCCTTTCTTTTTTTGTTCTTCTCTTAATTCAGATATTTCATCTTCTGTTGTAAAGCACCTATATGCAGCTCCACATTCCAATAGCTTTTTGATATAACTTTTGTGAATCGAAATTCGGTCACTTTGCTTTATAGGTTCTTCATCCCATTTAAGTCCAAGCCATTTCAAGCCCTCTAATATATTTTTTGTATATTCAGATTTAGATCGAAGAAAATCTGTATCTTCTATTCTGATAAGAAATTTTCCACCTATTTTTTGTGCATACAACCAATTGAATAGTGCTGTTCGCGCTGTCCCAATATGAAATAAACCCGTTGGACTCGGGGCTAGTCTTAAACGTTTTTCCAAATTTCTTTTAGAAAAAACGGGACCGACGGGATTCGAACCCGCAACTTCCGCCGTGACAGGGCGGTGCTCTAACCAGTTGAACTACGGTCCCAGAGTTTTGTTCTAAATTTATTTAGAACTTCATTCTTAAAATTATCAGATCATAATACTTAATTTATGGGGTTGTAATAAAAAAAATTTATTAATTTGAGGATTTACAGAAATAATTAGTTTTTTAACTGCCTTAGTGTAAACAACTATTTATTTTTGAGGTCTAAAACCAGCAGGTTCTATCAACCTAACTTGGTTGCCTCTAGCGGTAAATTCTCTGCCTTGGTCACTTTGTACGACAACTCTCCCACCAGACTTAACTCTGATGACTCTTGCACGAACCCATCCTAAAGCTGCTGATTCGAGGACTTTAACTACGTCCCCAGGTTGAAGATCTAACTCCATCTTATGAAAAAATGATTTACATAATGTTGATCAAACGCGTCGTGGAGGACTTGAACCCCCGACATCAGGTTTTGGAGACCTGCGTTCTACCAACTGAACTAACGACGCATTTAAATGATTATAAGCGTCTTTGTGACCAATAAGTTGATTAATTTACAACTTTATCGATCAAAGCGTTGTTTTACGCGAGTAGCTTTTCCTACTCTATCTCTCAGATAGAATAACTTAGCTCTTCTTACTTTACCTCTACGTTCAACTTTTAGAGAGGCAACCTGTGGACTATGTAGCATAAATACTCTTTCAACACCTATACCCTGAAAAATTCTTCTAACTGTAATAGTCTGGTTAATACCTCCATGCCTTTTTGCTATGACAACACCTTCATAAGGTTGGACTCTTTCTTTATTACCTTCTGTAATTTTTACTCCAACTTTAACAGTGTCCCCAACATATATTTCAGGTAATTCTTTTTTTAATTGTTCATTCTCAAATTCCTTAATAAGATTGGATGCGCTTAAGGTTTGCGTAGTCTCAGAAACCGTATTTTTTTCTTTTTGTTCAACTGCTACATCAACTGATGCGTCAGCTTTAATACCGGTTTCTAATTCCTTCTCTTGTTTCTCTTTGGCCATTTTGGTCTTTTTTATCCTACAAGTTCTATATCTTAACCTTTTGACTCGCCTTTAGTAACCTTTTTGGTAAATGAAATTGTTTTTGAAAACATTTGGAATCCTGTTACGAGCATCCATAAAACTCCAAGGGAATTCAATATTACGTATATAAGTTCTCCATTATCTCCAAGCCATTCGCCCTCATGGAGAGACATTAACCAATGAACTTGTTCTCTAGAGTAACCTAGTAAATCTTTTGAAACCCTATAAAGAAGACCAGTAATTGAAGATATAAATAATGGAAGAAAAACCCAGGGCGCCAAAGCCTTATGAAATTGCCTAGAATTAAATAAAGTTTTCATTTTTGTTTCTTTCCCATTGTTATTGATAGATTTAAGGTAGCCAAGACCATAAAGGCTATTTTGAAGATATTTACCTATTACTATTATTTATTCCAATGAGACATTTTGCAGATCTTTTGTTAAATAAAAATAATTCCAAAGCTAATGATCAAGTTCCTTTTATTCAGAGGAGAAGAGGAATTGAAATAAAGTCTTCACGTGAAATAAATTTGATGAAAAAATCTAGCAGGATTGTAGCAACTGTTTTGAGGGAAATTAATGACTTAATTAAACCTGGAATGAGTACAAAAGATTTAGATGATTTCGCAGAAAAGAGGATAAAAAGTTTTGGAGCTGTGCCAAGTTTCAAGGGCTACCATGGATTCCCTTCTAGTATTTGTTCTAGTATTAATAATGAGGTTGTCCACGGTATTCCAAGTAAAAATAAAATAATTAAAAATGGTGACTTGGTTAAAATTGATACAGGGGCATATTTAGATGGTTTCCATGGAGATAGTTGTATATCAATTTGTGTAGGAGAAGTTAGTCCAAAGGCTCAAAAACTTAGTGATATAGCTTATAAAGCATTGTATGCGGGGCTTTCGAAAATCAAGGCAGGGAATACACTTCTAGATGTGGCTGGGGAAATCGAAGACATTGTTGTAAAAAATGGCTTTAGTGTTGTAGAAGACTATACAGGTCATGGAGTTGGAAGAAATCTTCATGAAGAACCATCGGTATTTAATTTTCGGACCAAAGAATTGCCCAACGTCGTCCTTCGTGAAGGAATGACATTAGCTGTGGAACCTATTGTTAATGAAGGGACTAAATTTTGCAAAACATTAAATGATAGATGGACCGTAATAACAAAAGATGGAAAATTATCGGCCCAATGGGAGCATACAATAGTTGTTTTAAAAGATGGTATTGAAATATTGACAGATAGAGATTTCTAAAAACTATGATTTGTAGTTATAGATAATTTGGCAATACAAAAAATTAAAAAATTCTTTCAATGGGAAAAGTATATAGGTTAAAGGGTTTGGACTAATTATTACTAAATAATTTTTTGAATTGGCTAAATCATAAATTTTTTTAGAAACAAATTTGGGACTCATTATTCCGATAGGATTTAGTTCTGATTTAAAAGGCCCTAAGATGATTTTTTTAATTATTAATTTTTTCTTTGTATTTTTGTCCAGAAGATTTTTTTTGAAAGAAACTAATTGACCAATAAGGGATTTACTAATCTCATATGACGGATTTAGGGCGGGTAATATTTCTGCTTCAGATGTATTTATCCAAATCTCTTTTTTTATTAGTGAATCATTGCTTAGAGCAATATCTTCAAATAAATTTAAAAATTTGAATTTGCTTAATGCATTTATTTCTATTGAGTTTTCATAATTGGAATTTTCTCTACTCAAATCATAGATACCATGGTTCAAAATTAAAATATCTATCTTTTCTAATTGTTTTTTTAATGACGACTCCTTCCCACATTCCCATTTAATCCATTCATTTGGAGATTCAAGATTTATTTCATAATTAGTTTTACTATGAGTAAATCCAATCACTTTATATCCTTTTTGACGAAACAACTTTGTTAATTCTTTCCCTAGCGCACCTGAGGCTCCAGTAATCCCTATAGTTTTTTCGTTTTTGGTTGAATTTATCATTTTGCTTGATTTTTATGAGATACCAAAGAATTAAAATAAATTTACCAAAAAAAGATTATTTATTTTTTTATTTGATTAAAACTCATAAATAAATATTTGTTTAGTTCTGAAAAAAATATTATCTTAAACCTATTAATAAATAATTTACTAAATTATGAGCGATATATTATTAATTGGCTCATGTGAGCCATTTAGTGGTAAGTCTGCAATGGTTCTTGGGATAGCAAAAAAACTTTTACAGAAGAAAAAAAAAGTACGCATAGGAAAACCTCTAGCAACATGTATTGAACTTACTAATCTTCCTTCAATGTCTTATGAAGGATTAATAGATGATGATGTTAAGTTTATTGGATCTACATTAAATATCGAAGAGGAGAATTTAATTTCTTCAGTAGGATTATTGGATAATATATCAGCTGAAAAAAGAATCTTTAATAAAGACTTACTCCCAGGAAAAGGTTTTGATCAGATTGAAGGATTGGTTAATGATGATTTTGAAGGTCTGAATATTTTAGAGGCAGCTGGAAGTCTTCATGAAGGTATGATTTATGGCTTAAGTCTCCCACAACTAGCTAAGGATTTAGATGCTGAAGTTTTAATTGTGAATTTATGGGAAGATTGTAAAAGCGTGGATGCATTACTTGATGCGAAAAAACAATTAGGTGAGAAATTGGCTGGAGTTGTATTGAACGGAGTTTTGCCGCAAGAAGTCGAAAAAGTTAAAAATGAAATAATACCTTCTCTTAAAGATCTGGATATTGAAGTGTTTGGGGTGATGCCTAAATCACCACTTCTTAGAAGTGTCACCGTCGGTGAGCTTGTAAGAAGACTAGATGCCCAAGTAATTTGTTGCCCTGAAAAAGATCAATTACTTGTTGAAACATTAAGTATTGGTGCAATGGGGGTAAATTCTGCAATGGAATTTTTCAGGAGAAGACGAAATATGGCTGTAGTTACTGGAGCTGATAGAACTGATATCCAACTTGCTGCTTTGGAGGCTTCGACTCAATGCCTTATTTTAACTGGTTTAGGAGATCCTTTGTCACAATTGATTCATAGAGCGGAGGAATTGGAGGTGCCAATTTTAAAGGTGGAATTAGATACTCTTTCCTCCGTAGAAATTATTGAACAAGCTTTTGGTCATGTCAGAATACATGAATCAATTAAAGCTTCTTATGCTATTCAATTAGTTCAAGAGCATGTAAATCTAAAAAGAATTCTCGAAAAGATAGATTTTCCCTGCAATTTTTCAGATAAATGCTAATTTCAAATATAGGAACTATATTATTTTGAGTCGCTCTTTAGATCTACCAGCAACTGAAGGTGTTGATGCCTTAGCTCAAGAACTTGCAAAACTCCAAGATAATGGGAAAAGGAGAATTGCTTTTTTAGGTAGTAGACACGTACCGGTTGTAGATATCCACTTAATTGAGTTGATAGCAAGGTCGTTAGCAGAGGAAGGACATAATATCCTTACTTCTGGATCTCAAGGTGTCAATGCAGCTGTTATTCGAGCTGTCTTAGATATTAATCCATCATTATTAACTGTCTTATTACCACAAAGTCTTGATAGACAAATACCCGAAATAAAGGATCAACTTGAAAGGGTTATGCATTTGGTTGAAAAAAGTGAAAATGATGAATTACCTTTGCCACTTGCAAGCAGTCTTTGTAATCAAGAAATTATTACTAGGTGCGATCAATTAATATGCTTTGCCTTTCACGATAGTGAAACTTTGCTAAATAGTTGTAGATGTGCTGAAGAAATGGGCAAAGTGGTTAGTTTGTTATTTTTTGATTAAATTAATCCATTTCCCCTTATTAAAAGATGATTTATGCTAATAATATTTAGCGTTTAATAATTTACTATGGCAGAAAGTTTTTCATTTGATGTAGTTTCTGATTTTGATAGACAAGAATTAGTAAACACTTTGGATCAAGTAAAAAGGGAAATTTCTCAGCGTTACGATCTGAAGGGCACAGACACTTCAGTTGATTTAGATAAAGAAAATATTTTTATAATCACCAATAGCGAATTAACCTTAAATGCTGTTAATGACATAATTAGACAAAAGGCAATAAAAAGAAACTTATCTTTAAAAATATTTGACTACGGTGAAATTGAAATGGTTAGTGGTAATAGAGTAAAACAGACAATTTTATTAAAACAAGGAATTAAACAAGAAATCGCAAAAAAAATCAGTAAAAATATTAGAGATCAAATAAAAAAAATTAATGTCAGCATCAATGGAGAAACACTCAGAGTTGCTAGTAAGAGCAAAAATGATCTTCAATTAGCAATTAAGCTTGTTAGTGAGTTGGAAGAGTCTTTGAACATTCCTCTAAAAGCTAATAACTTTAGATAAGATCTTTAGTAAGATTATTTTTTAAAATATGGCAGATTATTCAGAATCTCTCATTAAATCATTGATTAAGAAAGTAAAAGAATATCCTCGTTTTTCAAAAGAAGAAATAGAGAAATTTTGTTGGATGGCGGTACATGAGCATAAGCATGGTGTTTTACCCTCTGAATATGACATTAGGGAGATAGATGAGGAACTTTATTTACAACTTTTGCAAGAATTGAAATCAAATATTAAATAATTATTTCTATATTTCTTTTTACAATTATTAAAAAAATATTTTAATTAAATGCCTTATTAATGCACTAATTAGTCTATTTAAATATGATTAATTAAAAGAAAAAATTTAATGTCAACATCCTTTAAAAATGTCACACCAACAGGTCCTGGTGGGACAGCAACATTACTGATTGTATTGTCTTTTACTGGCTTTCTTTTGCTCACCCAATCATTATTTGTTGTACCTTCTGGACAAGTTGCAGTTGTTACAACACTAGGGAAAGTAAGTGGCCCCTCTAGGAGAGCTGGTTTAAACTTTAAACTTCCATTTATTCAGTCTGTATATCCATTTGATATAAAAACTCAAGTTCAACCCGAAAAATTTGAAACTTTAACTAAAGATCTTCAAGTTATTAGGGCTACAGCTACTGTTAAGTATTCAGTAAAACCTAACGAAGCAGGAAGGATTTTTGCAACAATTGCAAGTAGAAATAGCGATGTTTATCAAAAAATTGTTCAGCCATCTTTGCTAAAAGCTTTAAAATCAGTTTTTTCTCAATATGAGCTAGAAACAATTGCTACTGAATTCGCCGTAATCTCTGAAAAAGTAGGTGATACCGTTGCGCAAGAACTGAACTCATTCGATTATGTAGATGTTAAAAGTTTAGATCTTACTGGATTAGAGATTGCTGAAGAATATAGAGCTGCTATTGAACAAAAGCAAATAGCTGGTCAGCAATTACTAAGAGCAAAGACAGAAGTTGAAATTGCTGAACAAGAAGCACTTAGATATGAGACATTAAATAGAAGTCTCGACGATCAAGTACTTTTTAAATTATTCCTAGACAAATGGGATGGCAGTACTCAAGTTGTTCCTGGCTTGCCAGGTTCAGAAGGAGGTACTCCACCAGTAATAGTTGGTGGTAAAAGATAATTAAAAAATAATTTTTCTCAAAGCTTTAATCATTTACTTATTTTTCTTTAAAGAAAGACTAGTAAATGGTTATTTTTTAATTGCATTAAAAGATTCGTCAAGAGCTTC
>NZ_JAKVCI010000009.1:0-79514 GCF_022447305.1 Prochlorococcus sp. ALOHA_ZT_50
TCTAGGCATCATACCCAGACCAACAACTAATCTATTTGTAGGTTTATCACTTGAGAATACCCATCCTGCTGCAATTTTTCCAATAATCGCAACAACTAATAAAAATCCTGCAACTACAAGAGCTGATCTACTTGTTGGATCAAGTGGATTGATAACTGATAAATCCATTCCAGCTCCAACTAATACAAAGAAAATAGTTGCGAATAAGGATACTAAAGGTAAAACGGATTGTTGAATTGCGTGATTATTTTTAGAACTACTAAGAATTAATCCAGCTGCAAAAGCACCTAAAGCTGCTTCCAATCCAATGGCTGTTGCGACAAAACAACACAGCACAAGTATCACAAAAGAAGCTACCACTACGGCTCCAGGAGCCTTTAATCTATCTAATAACCAATCAAAACCTGGAGCTGCTGTTCTACTTAATGCAATAGCAGCAATAACAAATACTACAGCTGCTGCAACTAATTTAACAATAGGAGCAATTTCTAAAGTACCTCCGGCAGCAAGGGCGACTACAACTGCCAGAATAACAATTCCCAAAATATCGTCTAACACTGCTGCACCAATAACAATCTGTCCTTCTCTAGTTTTTAAATATCCCAACTCACCAAAAACACTTGCAGTAATTCCTATACTTGTTGCTGTCATAGATGCTCCAGCAAAAACTGCTGGAATTAGATCTACTTGGAAAATAAACATTAATCCAAGAGTTCCAAACGCAAACGGTAAAATTACGCCAGCCATAGCAACAGTAAAAGCCTGAGCACCGACAGCTACCAATTCCTCTAACTCACTTTCTAAGCCTGTTAAAAATAAAAGTGCATATAAACCAAGTGTTGCTACTGCTTGGAGCGAGGGAAAGCTTTCGAAATAAACATCAGGTACTGCTTCTGGGGGGATTGACGCTAATGAACTAATTACATTTACAAGTCCCTCATTTAGTTCAGTTCCAGCTGAGGGCGGTATCAATAAATGGAATCCTGATGCTCCTATTACAACCCCTGCAAGAAGCTCACCTACAATCGTTGGCAAACTTAGTCTTACTAATACTTCTGCTAATGCTCTTGCTGCTAAAAAGATCAATAAAAATCTTATAACTCCGATCAACGTTTCAGCAACTTCTAAATCATGTGCACTTAATTCAGCAAGTAAAGAGTACATTTAAGTGTAAAAAATAAACTACCTAATTGGAAGATAGTTTATTGAGGGCCCACTTTAAGAAATATGTAAGAAAAAAGCAAAAATACTCAACAAGTGTGGATCTGAAGTTACAACAAAGAAATTTTCTTAAAAATGGCTATTGTCTGTTATATGGCTAATCCAATGAATTCCAACGAACCCTTTGATCTACGCTTGCCTACACCAGGCTGCTATTTAGATCCTGAGAAAGCTGGCATGGATTCTGATGCTGTTTTTCAAGGAATGACAGCCCATCTTTTTTATACTCTTGGAAAGTTAGCTACTTCTGCAAGTCCTCACGACTTGTACATGGCTTTAAGTTATGCAGTTAAAGATAGGCTAATGACAAGATATTTAGCCAGCCAAGAAGTCATAAGAAAAAAACCACAAAAAACAGTCGCCTACTTATCAGCAGAATTTTTAATAGGCCCTCAATTAAGTAATAATCTTCTAAATCTTGGAATAACTCAAGAGGCAGAAGATGCTTTAAAAAGATTTGGCATTGAATCATTGTCAACAATTCTTGAAGTTGAAGAGGAGCCTGGATTAGGAAATGGTGGACTTGGCAGACTTGCAGCTTGTTATATGGAATCATTAGCATCTCTACAAGTTCCAGCAGTTGGTTATGGTATTAGATATGAATTTGGAATATTCAATCAGTTAATTAGGGATGGTTGGCAAGTTGAAGTAACTGACAAATGGTTAAAAGGTGGATGGCCATGGGAACTTCCACAACCAGACGAATCATGTTTCGTTGGTTTTGGAGGCAGAACTGAAAGTTATAGAGATGATAAAGGGAACTACAGATCAAGATGGATTCCCTCTGAACATGCTATTGGAGTACCTCATGATGTTCCAGTTTTAGGATACAGAGTAAATACATGTGACAGATTAAGATTATGGAGAGCTGATGCAACTGAAAGTTTTGACTTTTATGCATTCAATATTGGTGATTATTATGGTGCAGTAGAAGAAAAAGTTGCATCTGAAACTCTTTCAAAAGTTCTATATCCAAATGATGGAACTGACGAAGGTAGAAGATTAAGACTCAAACAACAACACTTTTTTGTAAGTTGTTCTCTTCAAGATATGTTGAGAAGCCTTGAAAAAAGATCAATACCAATAACAGAATTCCCTAAGCATTGGACAGTCCAATTGAATGATACCCATCCTGCTATTGCAGTTGCAGAATTAATGAGACTTCTTATTGACCAATATCAAATAGGTTGGGATAAAGCTTGGAATATAACAACCTCCTCAGTTGCTTATACCAACCACACATTACTACCAGAAGCTTTAGAGAAATGGGATTTAGGTTTATTTAATGATCTTCTTCCTCGTCATCTAGAAATTATTTATGAAATTAATTGGAGATTTCTACAACAATTAAGACTACGTTATCCTGGAGATGACAAGATCCTTCAAAAACTTTCAATAATTGATGAAGAAGGTTCCAAATCAGTGCGAATGGCCCACTTAGCTACAATTGGAGCACATCATATAAATGGTGTTGCAGCTCTTCACTCAGATCTAATAAAAAGACAACTTCTGCCTGAATTCGCAGCATTATGGCCTGAAAAATTTACAAATGTAACTAATGGGGTTACTCCAAGAAGATGGGTTGCCTTATCTAATCCATCATTATCTAACCTTCTAGAAGAAGAAGTTGGTCCAAATTGGATAACAAATATGGAACTTCTTAAGAAGTTAGAAGAAAAAAAAGATGACAACAATTTTTTACAAAAATTTGAGGAAACTAAACTAAATGGCAAAAGAAAATTAGCTAGTTTTATCCATTCAAAAACTGGAATACTTGTAGACCCATCAAGTTTATTTGATGTTCAAGTAAAAAGAATACATCAATATAAAAGGCAACATTTAAACGCTCTTCAAATTATTGCTCAATATTTAAGAATCAAAAATGGTACAAACAAATATGAAGTCCCAAGAACAATAATATTTGGAGGTAAAGCTGCACCAGGCTACTTTATGGCAAAGCTGATGATTCGATTTATAAATGGTATTGCTGACGTAGTCAATTCCGATCCAGATATGGATGGTCTATTAAGAGTTGTTTTTCTACCAGACTATAACGTTAAACTTGGTGAAATAGTTTATCCTGCAACGGATCTTTCAGAACAAATTTCAACTGCTGGAAAAGAAGCATCTGGGACTGGAAATATGAAATTTGCAATGAATGGAGCGTTAACTATTGGAACCTTAGATGGAGCTAATGTTGAATTAAGAGATCTTGTGAAAAAAGAGAATTTCTTCCTTTTTGGTAAAACTGAAAGCGAAATTATGGACTTAAAAAATAATAATTATTCTCCCAAAACTTTTATTGATCAATGTCCAGAGCTCAAAGAGGTTATACGCCTAATTGAAATTGGCCACTTTAGCAATGGGGATAAAGAATTATTTAAACCTTTATTAAATAGCCTTACAGGACATGACCCATTTTTTGTTATGGCTGACTTTGAAGATTACTTAAATAAACAGGATGTGGTCAGTGAATGCTGGAATAATAAAAAATCTTGGAATAAAATGGCATTATTAAATACTGCTAGATCAGGATATTTTTCTTCAGATAGATCTATTAGAGAGTACTGTAAATCTATTTGGAAAGTCTCTCCAATGCCAGTTGAAATTACTTGCGATGTCGAAGAATTAACTAATTAATATTTTTCTTATCTGGTGAATCTGGAGTTTGATGAAATAATCTATTCAAAATTAATCGATCCATATTTAATGGGTCTGGGGCTAATTCATTTGCAATTTCTTTAAATTTTGATTCAATATTGTTTGAAATTTTTGTATCAAATATTCTTTCCATTAATGCTTCAATTGAATATAAATAGGCATTAACACTTTCAAGTTCATCTAAAGCTTCAGTAATTTCTGTATCAGAAATATGTTTTTCTTTTGTACTGGTTTCTTCATTTGATTCTCTTTCAGATAATTCTCTCTGCAACTCATCAGTAACCTTAGTACAAAGAGTTCTGAAAGATTGAATAGATGCCCAATTCAATTCTTGTTGCTGCTTAAAAGTAGGAAATTCTCTAATCAGACGATCATGCTCTTTATAAAATCTCTGACAATCAGAGCATTGACATGGTTCTTCAGCCAAAAGAAAATATAATTCTTTTTATATCATCTCACTATTTGGGCAAAATTGTAGGGCCATCCAATAATTCGTCATTTTCATCGAGTGAATCTGGACTATCTGGCAAAGGTATCTCAATACTAGTAACCAAATTAATAACATCTCTTAGTCTCATAGAATCAGCAAACCATCCCATTGCTTGCTCGGCATCGCCTCTTTTTTCAGCATCATTTGCTTGATCTTCGTGAGCTTCCGCCAATAGAGCAAGCCAGCAAAGGCATCTTGCTTGAACTATTGAAAGATCTAAATCATTAGGTTGGGATTTAGAAATGCGTTCATGCTCTTGTTGAATTAAGAGCTTTAAACGCATATCATGCAACTTAGCCATAAAAGATTTACTACTAACTATACGCTAGCTAGAGAGTAGCAAGTTTGCACACATACTACATATAGTTTTTTATTTTTACGGGACTGGCGGGAGTCGAACCCACGACCTACGGTTTAGGAAACCGTTGCTCTATCCTGCTGAGCTACAGCCCCAATAGATGATTTTTGGAGTATTAAGCATTATGCTAAATGAAAGCAGGAGAGGCAATCGCAAGAAAGTTTTATTTTGTTTCCAAAATAAAACTTTCTTGAGGAAAGTCCGGGCTCCCACATGGTCAGGCTTGCTGGGTAATTCCCAGTGCGGGCAACCGTGAGGATAGTGCCACAGAAACATACCGCCTAATACTTTATGTATGGCAAGGGTGCAAGGGTGTGGTAAGAGCGCACCAGCAACATTGAGAAGTGTTGGCTAGGTAAACCCCGGCTGGGAGCAAGGCTTAGTAGATTTATGACCATTACACAATCTACTTTTAAGCGCCGCTTGAGACTGTGAAGTAATTCCAGTCCTAGATAGATGATTGCCCATCTTAATTAAGATGAACAGAACCCGGCTTATGACCTGCTTTCTAATTGTTGTGATTATTCAAATCAGATGACAAATATAATTAACGCAAAGAGAATTAATCAAATAACTACTTTTTTAAAGTCTTTAAATATTAAATCAAAAAGATTTTCTGAAATAATTAGAACTCAAAATATTTCAATTATTCAAGATTTTAATCAAGCATTTATCCATTCCTCAGAGGATAAAATCATAAATTATGAAAAACTAGAATTTTTCGGAGATGCAGTACTCAGATTAGCTGCTTCTAATTTTATTGAAAAAAAATATCCTCAAATGAGTGTAGGAGAAAGATCAGAGCTAAGAGCACAAATTGTAAGTGATGAATGGTTAACTAAATTAGGGGAAAAAATTAATATAGAAAAATTAATAATTAAAGGACCTAAAGCTCTTGGTGATGAAAATTCAAAAAATACTATTATTGGTGAAGCTACAGAAGCTTTAATCGGTGCTGTTTACAAGTGCTTTAATTCCATTCAGGAAGTAAATCTTTGGTTAGATGATATTTGGGAGGAAGATTCAGAAATATTTTTAAAAGCTCCATATAAATTCAAATCTAAAACAGTATTGCAAGAGTGGTGTCAAAGTAAAGGTTTTGATTTGCCAGTCTATAAAATAATTGAAGTCTCAAAGAAAAATGGGGACCCTAAAAGATTTTCTTGCGATATATTTATCGAAGGATTAAAAGAATCATCTGCATTCGGCAAGTCCCATAAACAAGCAGAAACAAATGCAGCTAGAGTTTTGATAGAAAAATTTATTACTACAGGTAAAATCTAATTTTTATACTATTTCTAAATTGGTTAGCTGAAAAGTTATGAGTTTATCCCAATTACCTCCTTCAAAAAGAACCGCTGCTCTTTTTTTTGTAACTCTTTGTACAAACCCTTTATATCCTCTATATATAGAATTAGTGTCTTTTACAACAACAAAAGAACCAGGGAGTATGGGTTTAGTAGATAATTCCATAAAACACTCTTTCTAATACAATATATGATAAATAAAAATGAATGGTTGACTGTTGGATTGATAACATCATGTCATGGAATTAATGGACAGGTAAAGGTTAAATCTCTAAGTGATTTTGAAGAAAGATTTTTAAAACCGGGAATTAGATGGTTGCAAAAAGAAAATGAACCTCCTTCAAAAATAGAACTTATATCTGGTTTCAAACAGCCTGGTAAAGAAACCTTCATAGTTAAGTTCCAAGGAATAAATACAAGAAATCATGCAGAGCAACTGAAAAAATTTAAAATTCTTGTAAAAACCGATAAACTACCCAAATTAAAAAAGGAAGAATTCCACTTGTTAGAACTTGTAAATCTCGAGGTCAAGACTTTAGAAAATGATGAATTAAAAAAAATTGGGAAAGTTATCAATTTAGAAAATGAGAAAAATAATTTACTTGTTATTGAACTATTTAAAAATCAAAAAAAAGTTCTTATACCATTTGTTAAAGAAATAGTCCCATTAGTAGATATAAAAAATAATTTTCTAATCATCAATCCTCCAAATGGACTTTTAGAGCTATAAATTAAAAAATAAAAATTTGTAAGAAACTCATTATTCAACAGTTACACTTTTAGCTAAATTTCTTGGTTGATCCACGTCAAGTCCCCTATGAGCTGCAATATGGTAACTCAATAATTGTAAAGGCAGTATATTAAGTAGAGGTGAAATCCATTCATTAGAGGAAGGAACTTTCATTAAATAATCAAAGATTTCAGTTCCATTACATTCAGGAGCAATCCCAATCAAATATGAATCTCTAGCTTTTGCTTCTTGAGCATTACTGATAACTTTATCAAAAACCTCACCAGGGGAGGCAATAGAAATTACAGGTACTTTTTTATCTAACAAAGCTATTGGACCATGTTTCATTTCACCAGCAGGATATCCAGCTGCATGAATATAACTAATTTCTTTAAGTTTTAACGCGCCTTCAAGAGCAATAGGATAATTTATTCCTCTTCCTAAAAAAATAACATCTTTAATATTAAAAAAGTCATGTGCTAGCTTTTCTGAAGATTTATTATGTTTCTCTAAGAGATCTTCCAGTAATGGCGGAAGTTTTATAAGTTCGTTTATTAATTTACCTATTTCATCAGGACTTTGATTACCTTTAATTTGAGCAAATTTTATAGCTAATCCATAAAAAGAAAGTAATTGAGCAAAAAAAGTTTTTGTTGCTGCAACTCCAACTTCTATTCCTGCACAGATATCAATTATATTTGAGACCTGCCTTCCTATGGAACTCTCTTTTCTATTTGTTATTGCAATAAGATTGGGTTTAAATTTTTTATTTTCAATTGAAGAACGTCTTTTAATTTCCATATCGATAGCCGCAATTGTATCAGCAGTTTCTCCAGATTGAGTGACTCCAATAGTTAATGTATTTGGCAATAGTGGAGGTGGTGAATATCGAAATTCGCTTGCATAAAAGACATTTGTAGGGATACCTGAAAATTGTTCTAATAAAAAGCTGCCCACCATTGCAGCATGTTTACTTGTACCACAAGCAATAATTTCAATTCTTTCTATTGATTCAAAAAACTCTGTATCAAATGGATAGTTGATTTGATATTGACCATTATCTGAGTTCTTAATTAAATAATTTTCCAACCAGTTTTTTGCAGTCTGTGGCTGATCATATATCTCTTTTAACATGTAGTGTTTGAAATTCATCTTATCCATTATTTGCTCTGAGACTTTTAAAGAAACTGGATTTCTATATTGTCTCTCGTTGCTTGAGTCATATATTTCAATTCCAAGCGGAGTCAACAAAGCTATTTCTTCATCCTCCATAGGCAAAATAATATTCGTAAAGTTTGCAATGGCTGGAGTATCACTAGCACAAATAAATTCTCCTTCACCCAAACCAATAATCAAGGGCGCTTGTCTTCTTGCAACTACCAAAGAGGTTGGAGCACCAGACCATAAAACTGCTAAAGCATAAGATCCTTCTAAATCCGATAATACATTTCTCACAGCTACTAATAATGTTGACCCATTATTCTCAAGATTAAGTTTACTTAATGTATTTAACTCTCTTTGAATTAGATGGGGAATTACCTCGGTATCTGTATCAGAATTAAAAATAATACCCTCTTTCTCTAATTTATTTTTTAAATCTTGGAAATTTTCAATAATGCCATTTTGAACAACTGCTATATTTCCTGAACTATCGGTATGAGGATGTGCATTTTTAACCTCAGGCTTTCCATGAGTTGCCCATCTGGTATGACCTATACCCACAGTTCCAGGAATATTATGATCATTAAGATTACTTATTAAATTCTTAAGTTTTCCTTCTGCTTTATTACAAGAAATACAATTTGTTTCGGAATTTATTATTGCAATACCTGCAGAATCATAACCTCTGTATTCAAGTTTTTCTAAACCATTAATTAATAATGGTAAAGCTTTTTTATATCCAGTTACAGCAACTATTCCACACATACGGATTTTTTTTTCAATTATATTGAAATAAAATGCGTATTTACTAAAACATGGACTCTCTTAAAACTGCACTATAAAAATTAATATGCTAAACCCATACTCCTAGAAGTCTCATCTCCTAAATAAACACGAATACTTAAGAAATCTGTAGGACATGCCGTTTCACATCTTTTGCAACCTACACAATCTTCTGTTCTAGGAGATGAAGCTATTTGGCCAGCTTTACAGCCGTCCCAAGGAACCATCTCTAAAACATCAAGTGGGCAAGCCCTTACACATTGGGTACAACCAATGCAAGTGTCATAAATTTTAACTGCGTGTGACATGTAAAAATTGTCTTTTGAACCTCGTTTTATAATACTATTGTCTTACAAAGAAATTAAAAAAATTAAGATATGCTTCACTCTTGTTAACTCTAGGGCATAAAATCATATAGATAATTAGTAATTTCCATAAACTATGTCACAAGAAATCCTCGAAAAAGTCTGTTCTATTGTTTCAGAACAATTAAGCGTTGAAGCAGGAGAAGTCAAATCAGATTCAAATTTCCAAAATGATTTAGGTGCAGATTCTCTAGATACTGTTGAATTAGTAATGGCTCTTGAAGAAGCATTTGATATTGAAATTCCTGATGAAGCAGCTGAAGGAATAGCAACTGTTGGCGATGCAGTAAAATTCATCGAAGAAAAAAAAGGTTAGTATAGGATGCCAAATTTCCATCGAGTAGTTATTACTGGTATCGGAGCAGTAACTCCAATTGGTAATAACATTGATGAATATTTAGTCGGTCTTCAAACAGGTACTAATGGGGTCTCAGATATTACTCTCTTTGATCCTGAACAACATCCCTGCAAATTTGCTGCAGAAGTAAAAAATCTTCAATCTGAAAATTTTATTGAAGCTAAAGAATCCAAAAGATGGGATCGTTTTTCCCAGTTTGGAGTTATTGCTGCAAAGCAAGCCTTTAATGATTCTGGACTTGAAATTACTGAAGCTAATGCATCAAGAATTGGAGTGATTATTGGTTCTGGTGTTGGAGGCTTACTAACTATGGAAAGTCAAGCTCAAATATTGAGTCATAAAGGACCTAAAAGAGTAAGTCCATTTACAGTCCCAATGATGATTCCAAACATGGCAACTGGATTAGCTGCTATCGCTTTGGGTGCAAAAGGACCAAGTTCCTCTGTTTCCACCGCTTGCGCTGCCGGTTCAAATGCAATTGGTGATTCTTTTAGATTACTCCAACTTGGAAAAGCAGATGCAATGATCTGTGGGGGAGCAGAAGCAAGTATTACGCCTCTTGGAGTAGCTGGTTTTGCCAGTGCCAAAGCTCTTTCTTCCAGAAATGAAAGCCCTCAAACTGCTAGCAGACCTTTTGATGCAGAAAGAGATGGATTTGTTATTGGAGAGGGATCTGGAATTCTTGTTTTAGAAACTTTAGAAAATGCACAAAAAAGGAATGCGAGAATTTATGCAGAAATAGTTGGTTATGGAACAACATGTGATGCTCATCATATAACTGCTCCATCTCCAGGCGGGATTGGAGGCGCCGAAGCTATCAAATTAGCAATTGAAGACGCTTGTCTTAGCCTTGAAAAAGTTGATTACATAAATGCTCATGGAACAAGTACATCAGCTAATGATAAAAATGAAACTTCTGCAATTAAATCTATTTTTAGAGACAGATCTTACCTCATTCCTGTAAGCTCTACTAAGTCGATGACAGGTCATCTCCTAGGAGGCTCAGGAGGTATAGAAGCTGTAGCTTGTATACTTTCTTTGACACATAATTTTATCCCTCCTACAATTAACTACGTCAATCGAGATCCTGAATGTGATCTTGATTATGTACCAAATAATGCAAGAGAAGCTCAAGTAGGAGTTGCTCTTTCTAATTCTTTCGGCTTTGGTGGTCACAATGTTTGCCTTGCTTTCAGCAAAATGAATTGAAGACAACCAATTCTGTATTTCCAACTTAACTTATTTTAAAACAATGGTCGCTGCATCTGTTTCATTAGAATCACTTTGTGTAAATAGTATAAGAATGCTTGCTGTAGATGCAGTAAATAAATCTAATAGTGGACATCCTGGATTGCCAATGGGATGTGCTCCTATGGGTTATGCATTATGGCAAAACATACTTAATCACAACCCTAATAACCCAAAATGGTTCAATAGAGACCGTTTTGTATTATCAGCTGGTCATGGCTGTATGCTGTTATATTCCTTGCTTCATTTGACAGGATATAAATCAGTTTCCATAGAAGATATTAAAGAATTTAGGCAATGGGGATCAAAAACTCCTGGACATCCAGAAACATTCGAAACTGAAGGTGTTGAAGTTACAGCTGGGCCTCTTGGAGCAGGAATTTCAAATGCAGTTGGTTTAGCAATAGCTGAAACTCACTTAGCAGCTAAATTTAATAAGCCTGATTGCAATATCGTTGATCACTATACTTACGTAATAATGGGTGACGGCTGTAATCAAGAAGGTATTGCATCAGAGGCCTGCTCATTAGCTGGTCATCTTAAGCTTGGAAAATTAATTGCACTCTATGACGATAATCAAATTACAATTGATGGGCGAACCGACGTTTCTTTCACCGAAGATGTTTTAAAAAGATACGAAGCTTATGGATGGCATGTACAACATGTTGAAGATGGGAATCATGATGTTAAAGGAATAACTGAAGCTATCGAAAAAGCAAAATTAATTACAGACAAACCTTCAATTATAAAAATTTCTACAACCATAGGTTATGGTTCTCCCAATAAATCAGATACTGCTGGAATTCATGGAGCAGCTGTTGGAGAAGAAGAAGCTGCATTAACTAGAGAGTTTCTAAATTGGGAATATCCTCCATTTGAAATACCAGATGAAGTATATGCGCATTTTAGAAAATCAATAAACAAAGGTGAAAATTTAGAGAAAGAATGGGATTCTAAATTTGAAGAATATCAAAAAAAATATCCCTCTGAAGGAGCCGAGTTAAAAAGAATGTTAGAGGGTCAATTACCTGAGAATTGGGACTCAGATCTCCCCTCTTATTCGCCTGATGATAAAGGGTTAGCCACCAGAAAGCATTCACAAATATGTTTGGGTGCTCTAGGTCCTAACCTACCTGAATTAATTGGCGGATCAGCAGATTTAACTCACTCTAATTACACAGATATAAAAGGAGAAACTGGATCATTCCAGCCACATAGCCCTGAAAAAAGATATTTACATTTTGGTGTACGAGAGCATGCAATGGCAGCTGTACTTAATGGTATTGCCTATCACAATAGTGGTCTTATCCCTTATGGTGGAACCTTCCTTGTTTTCGCCGATTATATGAGGGGCTCAATGAGGCTTTCAGCACTTAGCGAATTAGGAGTAATCTATGTCTTAACTCACGATTCAATTGGTGTAGGAGAAGATGGCCCAACACATCAACCTATTGAAACTATCCCTTCTCTTCGTGCCATGCCTAACATGCTAGTTTTCAGACCAGGAGATGGAAATGAGACAAGTGGAGCTTATAAGCTTGCTATTCAAAATCGAAAAAGACCTTCTGCCCTTTGTTTAAGTAGACAAGGTATGCCAAATCAAGAAAATACTTCGATCGACAAAGTTGCTCTAGGAGGATATGTAGTTTCCGATTGTGAAGGAACACCAGATCTAATATTTATTGGTACTGGAAGCGAACTGAATCTTTGCATTGAAGCAAGTAAGGAAATTTCAAGCTTAGGTAAAAAAATTAGAGTTGTTTCTATGCCTTGTGTAGAACTTTTTGAAGAGCAAGAAGAATCTTATAAAGAAAGTGTTTTACCTAGTAGTGTGAAAAAGAGAGTTGTAGTAGAAGCTGCCCATTCATTTGGTTGGCATAAATATACAGGTTTTGATGGAATTTGTATTACTATGGATAGGTTTGGTGCATCAGCACCAGGTGGAGAATGTATGAAAAATTTTGGATTTACAGTCGAAAACGTAGTTAATAAGACGAAGGAAATTCTATAACTACTAATTGATAACTACACTGAAGTATTGCATTCTTCAAGCTTATCTTTTAACTGATCAAGAGATTCATCAGAAATCTTTGAATTCATTGGACAATGTTTAGGGCCACACATTGAACAAAACTCTGCCTTTTTAAAGATTTCTTCAGGCAGTGTTTCATCATGGTACTGCTTTGCCCTTTCCGGATCTAATGAAAGTTCGAATTGTTTATTCCAATCAAAGTTATACCTTGCATGACTAAGTTCATCATCTCGATCACGAGCTCCAGCTCTATGTCTTGCTATATCAGCAGCGTGAGCAGCTATTTTATAAGCAATTAAGCCTTCTCTTACATCTTCTGCATTTGGTAGACCTAGATGTTCTTTTGGGGTTACATAACATAACATAGAAGTTCCATACCACCCTGCCATCGCCGCCCCAATAGCACTTGATATATGGTCATAACCAGGAGATATATCTGTCACTAATGGACCAAGCACATAAAATGGGGCTTCTGAACATTCTTCCATTTGCTTTCTCACATTAAACTCAATTTGGTCCATAGGTACATGACCAGGACCCTCAACCATTACTTGAACATTATGTTCCCATGCTCTTCGAGTAAGCTCGCCTAAGGTCTTCAATTCAGCTAGCTGAGCATCATCAGAAGCATCATGCAAACATCCAGGCCTTAGTGAATCTCCTAGAGAAAAAGTACAATCATATTTCTTAAAAATCTCACAAATATCATCAAACCTTGTATAGAGAGGATTTTGCTTAAAATGATGTAACATCCATTGAGCTAAAATACCTCCCCCTCTACTGACAATTCCAGTAATTCTTCCTTTAACTTTCGGCAAATGCTCTATTAATAGCCCAGCATGAATAGTTTGATAATCTACGCCCTGCTGACAATGTTTTTCAATAATATGAAGAAAATCGTCTTCAGTTAGTCTATCTATTGAACCATGTACACTTTCTAAAGCTTGATAAACAGGAACAGTTCCTATGGGAACAGGAGATTCTTGAATAATTGCTTGTCGGACTTCATCTAAATTTACTCCTCCCGTAGAAAGATCCATAACCGTATCAGCACCATATTTAACAGCAAGTTTGAGCTTTTCTACTTCTTCATTGATATCACTTGCATTAGGGGAAGCACCAATATTGGCATTAACTTTGCATCTAGAAGCAATACCTATAGACATTGGCTCAAGATTCAAATGATTAATATTAGCTGGAATAATTAATCTTCCTCTTGCCACTTCTTCCATTATTAAAGAAGAAGGAAGATTCTCTTTTTTAGCAACAAAATCCATTTCTTCAGTGATATATCCGTTTCTCGCAAAGTTCATCTGAGTTACATTGTCTTTCCCAAGGCGAGGCTTAATCCAAGAACTTCTCATAATTTCTTAATTTTTAAAAGTGTTATTACTAAAGTTTGATCAAATCTCCACTTCCCTGCATCAAGATTAATGATTCAGGTTCAAAGGGTATGATCTCAGCTAAGTTAAATTTCTTAGCACCCCTAGTATTAATCTTATTAATAGCTCTTTTCTAAAAATAAGTCATCTCATATTGCGTGAAAATAAATAAAATTGTTTTATTTATTTTTTTGATAAGACTTTATCTTTTTTAAAATATTTTTTCTATCCAATTGTCTGCTTATACCCCTCTCCAAAATAATTACAATCCCCATTAAGCCAATAGGTAAATAAAAAATCTTCTTGGAATTATCCCTAAATATTAATCCGATGGCAGATATAAAAATCATGAAAGGAGCTACAAAAGATAAAAAATATCTTTTATTAATTTTCATTTGCCAATAGTATTAATTTTTTCATTGTTTAATTTTACTATGGATTCTGTTATCACTTTAATTCCAACAGCAATAGCTCTTTCATCTGGATCAAATTTAGAACTATGAAGCGGAGCACATCCATTTGAACTCGAAACGCCAAGCCTAAACATAGCCCCTGGAATATCTTTTAAAAATTCAGCGAAATCCTCAGCTCCTAATGATGGTTTTTGTAATTCGATAACATTTTCTTGACCCAAAACCTTAATTCCCGAATCTCTAAGGACTCTATTAATTTCAGAATTATTATTAACTGCCGGAGTGATTTCTCTAAATATTACTTTTGCTTCAGCTCCGCAACTATTAGCTAAAGAAGTGATATTTTCATTGAGCCAATTACCAATATTCTTAAATACTTTACGATTAGTGCATCTAACCGTACCAATTAAATTAACCTTTTCTGCAAGAACATTGAATGCATTGCCACCATTTATTTTCCCAAAAGTTATTACTACAGGATCTAAAGGGTCTAACTTCCGTGTTATTGATTCTTGAATTCCCGAGATAACTTTAGAGGCCGCCCAAATAGCATCAACTCCTTCATGAGGTCGAGCACCATGGCCTGATTTTCCTTTAATCTCAACATTAAGTTCTCCAGCAGCTGCAGTTAAACTTCCCTCTTTAATGCCAATAGTCCCTACGGATAAATCGGGGTAGACATGAACTCCCAAAATATGGGTTAAACCATTAGTTGCACCATCCTTAATCATCCATCTAGCTCCACTCGCAATTTCTTCAGCAGGCTGAAAAATTATCCGAGTCCCAAAATTTAGTTTTAAATCCTTAATAATTTTTGCCACACCCAATCCAATCGATATATGCAAATCGTGACCACAGGCATGCATAACACCATCTACTTTTGAAGAAAAACTTAATTTAGTTTCCTCAAATATTGGCAAAGCATCCATATCCACTCTTAAACCTATAATACCTTTATCTAGGGGGCCAAAATCAGCTATAACTCCAGTCCTACCTATAGATTCTCTAACATTCCAACCAATATCTTTTAAAAAACCACTGATCAAGATCGCTGTTTGATTTTCAAGTCCACTTAATTCCGGATGTGCATGGATATGTCTTCTTAAGTTAATTAATTCATCATTAAACGAATCAATTTTTTTATAAAACTGATCTCTATTCATTACTTATTTTAAATCGATAAAGTTCATTAAATCTTTAATTGGTTGTGGAGGCCATCTTCTTATTTTTTTTAACCATTCTTCATCACTATATCTAGGATCTAATTCAGTTACCGCTATCCAATTACTCTCTGCTTTACCAGCTTCACCATTAGACCAATTCAAAGCTGTTAAAGCTGCCCTAGCATCTGCAAAAGTTGGATAACGTCTAATTAACTTTATTAATTCTTTTTCAGCTTCATCAATATTTCCCAACTGGAAATCTGCTAACGCCAAACTTGACCTAGCCATGGCAAATCCAGGATTATATAAAGCAGCTTTTGAGAATAAATCTCTTGCTTTATCCCAATGGGATGTAGATCCTTCGACGTTAGCTAAATTATATAATGCAGAGAAATTTTTACTATCTAGGGAAATAACGAACATATAATCTTTTTTCGCTTGCGACCATAAACCCAATGCTTCCTCAGCTATCCCCCTGTTAATGTAAGGATCTATTTCACTAGGATTCAAACTTATTGCCTTATTTTGGTCATCTATTGATCCCTTAACATCTCCTACAACAAGTCTTACATTTCCTCTATTGCTAAAACCTGCAGCATCATCAGGATAAGAATCGAGATATTGATTCCATTCTTGTAAAGCGAGATTAAATTTTCCGCCTGAACTAAGATCTAACGCATTTTTAAACAAATCCTCTCTCAAAGATAATGAATAGCATGGTGCAATATAAAAAATATTGAAAAAAATAAAAATTAATAAAAAACAAACCTTAACTTTTTTAAAAGTTATCATCTTTTGAATCAATGTACTTTTTTCCTAAAGCAGTAAGCAATCTTCCTCGAGGAGTTCTCGTGAGAAAACCAATTTTAATAAGATATGGCTCAACAACAAATTCTAACATTGAAGAATCATCGCCCAACCCAGATGCAATTGAATCAAGGCCAGTTGGAATATTATTGTTTTGGTTAAGAAAAGATAAATAGTGTCTATCTAAAGAATCCAATCCTTTTTCGTCTATTTGGTAAGAATTTAAAGCTTTTTTTATTAAATTCACTGAGATAGTATTAGTTTTCATAACAACTTGAGCATAATCTCTAACTCGTCTTAATAATCTTAAAGCAATTCTTGGAGTCCCTCGAGATATCTTTGCTAAATCATAAGATGCTTCATCATCTAAATTGAGGTTTATTAATCGGGAGAAATTAACAATTATTTGTTTTAATTCATCATATGTATAAAATTCAATTTTCTGAGATATACCAAATCTATCTCTTAGAGGTGCACTTATTGAGGCTAATTTAGTTGTCGCGCCAATCAGAGTAAACCTAGGAAGATTAATTGTTCTGCAACGGGCTCCTCTATTAGCTCCCATAGTTAAGTCAAGTCTAAAATCCTCCATTGCAGAATATAACAACTCTTCAGTTAACCTATTTAAGCGATGTATCTCATCGATAAATAAAACTTCACCTTCTTTTAATCCAAGAAGTAAACCTACAATATCTCTTGGTCTTTCAATTGCTGGTGCAGTCGCAATCCTACATTTTGTATTCAATTCATGGGCTATCAAAAAAGCAAGAGTAGTCTTACCTAGACCAGGCTGTCCATATAAAAGAGTATGCTCCAAAGGTTCTTTTCTAATAATTGAAGCATCTATAGCTATTCTTAAAGAAGATTTAAGTTGTTCTTGGCCAATAAATTCTTTTAAAGTAAGAGGCCGGGCTAAGTTCAGATTATTATTTCTCTTTTCTTCTGGAATGATTTTTGAATCAACTAGCCTAAGCTCTTTTTTACGAAGAGAAAAGTCATTATCGCCTATATTGGAAGAAATTATTGCCATAATGAAAGGTTAATTGCAATTGTTCTGAGTAGAAAGATTTTTTACAACTAAAATGGCAAAAAATTCAAACAAAGTTAAAAAAAATACTAATAAAGCAAATAATTTTAAACTTCTAGCTGAGAATAGATATGCAAAATTTCAATATGCAATATCTGAAACAATCGAAGCTGGAATTGAGCTTTTAGGGACTGAAGTAAAGTCCATTAGAAACGGAAAAGCAAATTTAAGAGATGGATACTGTTCATTCAGAGATGGTGAGATCTTATTATTAAATGTTCACATTTCACCACATAAAAATGTGGGGTCTTTCTTTAATCATGATCCATTAAGAAATAGAAAGTTGCTACTACATAAAAAAGAAATAATAAAAATGAAATCCAATACTGAAAAAAAAGGAATGACTATTGTTCCATTATCTCTTTATTTAAAAGGCTCATGGATAAAACTAACTATTGGAGTTGGCAAAGGGAAAAAATTACATGACAAACGACAAGATGAAAAACAAAAAAGCATAAAAAAAGAAATCAACTCTGCACTAAAAAGATAAAAGATTAGGCAGAATTATTGAAAATATCAATCTAAACTTACTGAACTTGGAGGTGGGGAAGGATCTGGATCTGCAATTAGCATATGCTGCAATACAGTTTCTGGCCTCTCACTATCTCTCCAGCGAATTTTGTATGCAGGCATTTTTGTACCTCTACTTGTAGTTTGCTCTACTGGTTCAATAACCCATCCTCTTCTTGATCGGCCTTGAGGATTTCTTTTTACTACTGCATCCGCGTGTTTGAAACGGAAACCAACACGTTCACCACTCATTTAAAAAATTTCGTATTGGATTAATTTAACTATTTTACTTCATTCGAGGGTAATTTTTAACTTTTTTTGGAAGTTATTTCTGGTTTTAACAATGGGAAAGGGATTACATCTCTAATCGATGCGCTATTAGTAATTAACATAATTAGCCTATCAATGCCTATACCTAATCCTCCCGTAGGCGGCATGCCAATCTCTAAAGCATTTAAAAAATCTTCATCTATACAGTGAGCCTCAAGATCTCCTTCATCTCTAAGAGATTGCTGTAATTGCATTCTTTCTCTTTGATCTACTGGATCTATCAACTCACTAAACGCATTTGCCAGTTCTCGACCAACAATGAATAATTCAAATCTCTGAACTATTTCTTTATTATCATGATGAGGCCTAGCTAAAGGAGAAATTTCAACAGGATAATCAATAACAAAAGTGGGTTCTATAAGTTTTGATTCTACTTTTTGCTCGAAGACCTCATTTAAAAGTCTTCCCATAGTATTTACTTTATTAGAACAATCAACATTGATATTTTTAACGGCTTGTTTTGCTGCTAGAAAGTCTCCACTGAAAGAATCAAAATCAATCCCTGTATATTTTTTGACAATATCTTTCATGGATATTCTTAACCAAGGCTTAGAAAAATCAATTTCTTTATTTTGATAATTTATAATTAAAGACCCACATGCATCAGCTACGATATCTTTAATCAATTCTTCAGTTAAATTCATCATATCTACATAATCAGAATAAGCTTCATAAATTTCAACTGAGGTGAATTCTGGATTATGCCTTGTACTTATCCCCTCATTACGGAAGATTCTTCCCAATTCATATACTTTCTCAAATCCTCCAACAACCATTCTTTTTAAATGTAATTCTGTAGCTATTCTTAGATACAGCGGAATATCTAATGTATTGTGATGAGTTATAAATGGTCTTGCTTCAGCACCACCAGCTTCAGATTGCAGAATTGGAGTCTCTATCTCTAAAAAATTTCTATTATCTAGCCATTTTCTTATAAAACTTATACATTTCGCTCTGGTTTTAAATACATTTTTGGAGTGAGGATTTACTATTAAATCTAAATAACGTTGTCTATATCTTTTTTCAATATCAGTCAATCCATGCCATTTATCTGGGAGAGGTTGTAATGATTTGGATAACATTTCCCATTTTTCTACTTTAATTGAAAGCTCACCTTTATTAGTTTTTTTAATAGTTCCATAGACGCCTATCCAATCACCAATATCTACTATTTCCTTGAGATCTTCAAAAGAAAGTAATTTTTGTTTTTCTAAATTGAAATTAATAATCCTTTTATCTAGATAAAGCTGAATCTGACCTTCTTGATCGCTTATTGTGAAAAAGGCAATTTTGCCCATTACCCTTTTTGCCAGAACTCTACCAGCAATAGAAACACTGAAGTCTTCCTCTTGACCATTTTCTAGATGATCAAATTTTTGAATAAGAAAACTGGTAGTATGTGATACCTTAAAACTCTGTGCGTAAGAAGCAAATCCTTTACTAACGAGTGAATTAGCTTTTTGTAAGCGTGCTTCTTTTATTTCAGACAAAATTTATTTTAATATATTTGTTTTATTTAATAAAATTATCAGACTATTGCTCAACTTGCCAAAGATGTTGCTGTTTCGCCAACTCTCTGAGATGCGTAACCAATTCCTCTAACAGTTAGTATTAATTCTGGATTTCTTGGATCTGGTTCCAATTTACCTCTTAGTCTTGCAACATATACATCTACAACTCTTAAATCTGCCGCTCTACGAGGAGGATAGCCCCACAGCTGTTCCAAAATTTCTGCTCGAGGAACAACCTTACCAGGTTCGTCAAATAATAACTCTAGGAGACTAAATTCAGTATAAGTTAGACTAATTCTATCTCCAGCTCTAGAAACTTGTCTGCGATTAGTATCAACAACTAAACTTCCAAATTTCATAACTCCTTTGCCTGAAGGAACTTCTTTGGTTTCAGTAACCGATACAGTTGGGCCCATTCTTCTCAAAATTGTAGCTATTCTAGCCTCTAACTCTTTTGGGCTAAATGGTTTAGATAAGTAATCATCAGCTCCTAAATCCAAACCAGCAACTCTCTCTGAAATAGCCTCTAGAGCGGTTAAAAATATTATTGGTACTACTGACTCAGCTCTAATTCTTCTACAAACAGCAAATCCATCCATTTTTGGAAGCATAACATCAAGAACTATCAAATCTGGGGAATCCCTGTGAAAAGACTCAAGAGCTTCTTCGCCGTTAGTGGCTGAATAAACTTGATATCCTGCTAGTTGAAGCCTCGTAACTAATACCTTCAAAACTGCTGGTTCATCATCAACAACTAAAATTCTTGCTTTTGACATAGTTAAAAAAGATTTCTCGATATTTCAAAGCAAAGAACTATTGCATTGAATATTTATTCTAACAATTAAAAATATAACATTACGAACCCTCAAAGAGATATTCCTAAGGTTTACAAACATTTTAAATGATCTTAAGGTGTATAAATTTTTCAAACACTTTTACCTCTTGGCAAAATTTATTACTGTATTTTTCTTCTTGAAAATTTAAACATTCTTAAAAGTTGGGAGCAAATAAAGGGAGCAAAAAAACCTGTCAAAAAAACTTCAGCTAAGATATTTCTAACACTGGGAATCAAAATTAAAGAATTAATATCTGAATAATTTCTAAACAAAATTTGTAAAAAATAAAGAGTCCCACATAAAAAACTTCCAAAAGAACAAATTAAACCATACCTAAAATGTCCCAACAAAATATCACTATGTAATTTAATTCTCCCAAACAAAAACCCACAAAAAATTAAGCCTGGTATTTGAGTAAAACTTTCATTTAAAGTTAGAGAATCTAAGATGAGACCTAAAAACAAACCAAATATTAATCCATTGATTGATCCATTAATCATTGACCAAGGCAATAACCAAAATAACGGCCAATATGGCTGAACACCTAAAAATCCAAGCCAATTAGGGTGCCACAAAAAAATAATTGGGATAAAAATAAAGCTTATTATGGATAATTTTTTTGTAAAAAATTTATTCATTAAATATTTACTTTCAAAATTTGCACCCAATCAATTACATGAGGTTTTGCTAAAAGTGAAATTTTTGCCGTTTTTTTTGATTTCAATGTCTCATCTATAGATTGGACAATACCAATAGGGATATTTGGAGGTAATAAAGTACTAGCAGGAGAAGATGATACAAAATCTCCGACTTTAATATCAGCATCTTTTGAATAAAGTATTAGGCTAGGATAATCATCTCCTAAACCGACTAGTAATCCATTGATTTGAATTCTATCCACCCAAACGCCTAACTTACTTTCTGGAGAAGTTATTAAAGTTACCGACGAAGTGAATAAAGAAGTATTCTTTACTCTTCCTAATAATCCACCTGGACCAATCACAATATTACCAATTTCTACTCCATCCTTTGAACCTTTGTTTAAAATTATTTGTCTCCACCAACTACCTGTTTTTCTCGAAATAACTGCAGCTGAAATATGTTCATCATTAGATGATTCTTGAAGAGATAAGATTTGTCGCAATCTTATATTATCTTTTTTAAGAAGATTTAACTTTATTAAATATTCTTGATCAATACTCTCAAGAACAATTTCTTTTTGAAATTGACCAGGCCAAAAAGGTTTTGAAATAAAATAATAAAAATCTTTATAAAAAGCTCCTTTTGATATTCTTACAAAAACCAAAAATAAAAAAATTGCAAAAAATAGCCAATTTTTCTTTTTATGCCACCAACGACTAGTAGAAATTCGTCGGATACCTAACATAACATTAATCTCTTATGGCATTCCTTATAAATTCTGGAGTGTCAACAACTCTTTTGAGTTTTTTAAAATCATCCAACACCTCTCCACAACCATTCACTACGCAAAGCAGTGGGTTTTCTGCTATGTGAGTAAAAATTCCTGTTTCATCGCTCAATAAATCATTAATGCCTCTCACTAAAGCTCCACCACCTGCAAGCATAATCCCTCTATCAACAATATCTGCAGCAAGTTCAGGAGGAGTTCGCTCTAAAGTTCTTTTTACAGCTTCGACTATTTTGCTAAGTGTTTCAGCCATAGCTTCTCTGATTTCTCCTGATGTCAAAGTGACTGACCTAGGTAGACCAGATAAAAGATGTAAACCTCTAACCTCTAAAGTAGTTTTATCAAAATCATCATCTGGAAATGCAGATCCAATTTTTATCTTGATATCTTCTGCAGTTCTCTCTCCAACAACTAAATTGTGAACTTTTTTAAGATATAGCGCAATTGACTCATTTATTTCATCGCCAGCTATTCGAACAGATTCACTCAATACAGTTCCACCTAAACTTAATACTGCAACCTCAGTAGTACCTCCACCAATATCAACAATCATTGTTCCAATTGGCTCAGTTACTGGTAATGATGCTCCTATTGCTGCTGCAACAGGTTCATCAATTAAATGAACTTCTCTAGCTCCCGCTAATCCAGCTTCTCTTACTGCTCTTCGCTCAACACTAGTAACTCCACTTGGAATACCAATCACTATTCTTGGGGCTACTATCCCCTTGCCTTCATTACATTTTTGAATAAATGTTTTTATCATTTGTTCTGCAGCATCAAAATCTGCGATAACCCCATCTCTTAGTGGTCTTACAGCTCTTATATTGCCAGGGGTCCTTCCAAGCATTAACTTTGCTTCTTTACCAACAGCTAATGGAATCCCTTCTTCTAAATCCATAGCTACCACAGAAGGCTCCTGTAAAACAACGCCTTTTCCTGATACATGTATAAGAGTATTGGCCGTTCCCAAATCTATGCCAATATCTCTAGAAAATTTAAATCTGTTAAAAATCACAATAAGAATTCTTTTTATAAATAATATATCTATTTTTTAGTAAGCTCTCAGAATTCTGTCGTTTAGTTATGAATAGCACGCAAAACTTTGAGCAGAACCTGAAAATATGAGTAGTATTAAAAAAAAAAATTATGGAAATTAACACTATTAACCTTGTTGGCAGAGCAGGAAGAGAACCAGATGTCAGATATTTTGAATCAGGCAGTATCGTAGCGAATTTCACAATTGCAGTTAACAGAAGAAGCAGAGATGAAGAGCCAGATTGGTTTAATTTAGAAATATGGGGCAAGCAAGCACAAATAGCCGCAGATTATGTGAAAAAAGGATCATTAATTGGAATTACAGGAAGCTTTAAAATTGATAGTTGGAAAGATAAAAATACTGGGGAAGATAGATATAAACCAGTTGTTAGGGTAGATAGATTAAACTTACTAGGCTCACGAAAAGATACTGATAATAACCAATATTCTAACAACAGTAACTCAAGTGAAATTCCTTTCTAAGCTCTATTTTTTTTCAAAAATCTAAAAAGTATTTTTATAAAAAAATATAAGAAAATTAAAATTAAAATTGGCTTTACAACATATTTGATTTGATCTAAATAAGTTTGAATGATTGGATAATTTTCACCAAATAAATAACCTGAATAAGTGAGAAGTGCTACCCATATCAAGCTCCCAAATGTAGTCCAAAGCAAAAATTTTCTTAATGGCATAAGTTCTATGCCAGCGGGAACTGAAATTAAAGTTCTTATACCTGGTACTAATCGGCCCCAAAAAACTAAAGAAACCCCGTACTTATCAAACCACCTTTTACTTTTACTTAAATCATTAGAAGAAATACCCAGATATTTTCCTTTTTTATCTAGAAAATTTGAAAGTCTTTTTTCATTTACTAATCTACCTAAATAATACCAAGGCAATGATCCTAAAATAGTTCCAAGTAATCCCCAAAAAACTAAAATATAGAAATTTAATTTTTGTTGATAAACAAAAAAACCTCCCAATGGCATTATTATTTCCGAAGGAATTGGAGGTATTATGTTTTCCAAAAACATAGCCAAACAAATAGTGAGGTATGCAATTGTTGAATTCTTTTCAACAGCCAAACTAATATAGTCGGGAATTGAAGTAAGAAAATTTACAAAAATTAAACTCAAACTTAGTATCTATAAAGCTCTGGTTTGTAAGGTCCTTCAACAGAGACATTAATATAGTCAGCTTGTTCCTTAGTTAATTTTGTTAATTTTGCACCAATTTTATCAAGATGTAATCTAGCTACCATTTCATCTAAATGCTTTGGTAAAACATAAACCTCCTTAGCATATTTTTCTGACTTATTGAAAAGTTCAATTTGAGCTAGTACTTGATTAGTAAAAGAATTACTCATAACAAAACTTGGATGTCCAGTGGCACAACCTAAGTTAACTAATCTACCTTCGGCTAAAAGAATTATTTTATTGCCACTCGGTAAAGTTATGTGATCAACCTGCGGCTTAATATTTTCCCATGGATAATCTTTCAATGAAGCCACATCAATTTCATTATCGAAATGACCAATATTACAAACTATGGCCTCATCTTTCATCTTGACAAGATTTTCGTTTGTTATTACCTGATAGTTCCCAGTTGCTGTAACAAATATATCTATATCTTCCACAACATCGTCTAATGTAACAACGCTAAAACCTTCCATTGCCGCTTGAAGAGCACAAATTGGATCAACTTCAGCAACTTTTACAATTGCACCAAGTCCTCTTAGAGACTGGGCTGAACCTTTACCTACATCTCCAAAACCCATTACTAAAGCAACCTTCCCAGCAATCATCACATCAGTTGCGCGCTTTATACTATCTACTAAAGATTCGCGACAGCCATATAAATTATCAAATTTGCTCTTAGTTACTGAATCATTAACGTTGATAGCAGGGAAAGGTAAAGCATTTTGCTTTTGCAGTTGATAAAGTCTTGCAACTCCCGTTGTAGTTTCTTCAGTGACACCAATGATATTACTCTTAATTCTAGAATAGAAGTCACTATCATTTTCCAACTTAGACTTAATAGAATTGAATAAAGCAATTTCTTCTTCATTACCGGGATTATCTAAAACAGATAAATCTTTTTCTGCTTTACTACCGAGTATCAATAAGCCAGTTGCATCTCCCCCATCATCAAGAATCATATTTGGAGAGTCTGAACCCCAATCAAGGATATAGTGGGTATATTGCCAATATTCATCAAGAGTCTCACCTTTTTTTGCGTATACAGAAATTCCTTGATCTGCGATAGCTGCAGCCGCATGATCTTGAGTTGAAAAAATATTGCATGAAGCCCATTTCACTTCTGCACCAAGATCAACAAGAGTTTCTATTAAGACTGCTGTCTGAATAGTCATATGAAGACTTCCAGCTATTTTTGCACCTTTTAGTGGCTTTTCAGATTGATATTTATCTCTAAGTGCCATTAATCCAGGCATTTCTGTTTCAGCAATTTTAATTTCTTTACGACCAAAATCTGATAAAGAGATATCAGCAATTACGTAATTAGGTATAGAGGTCTTAACTGAATTTGCGATAACCATATCTAGTAAATACTTTTTCTATTAAACTATAAATGATTTTTGTGTAATTTTGTGTTTGTTGAGAATTTAAAAGAGACTTTAAATTTAGGAAAAAAACTCTCACACAAATTAAATCCCCAATCAATTGTTTTATTACAGGGTCCAATTGGGGCTGGGAAAACTTCATTTGTTCAAGGGATTGCTAAAGGCTTATCAATCTCTGAGGACATTACAAGCCCTACATTTGCTTTATCGCATCACTATAACTCCGGAAAAATTCCACTAATTCACCTTGATTTATACAGGTTAGAAAATGTTTCTTCAGCAAAAGAAGTTTTTTTTTCAGAAGAAGAAGAGGCAATACAAAGACAAGCTATTTTAGTTATTGAATGGCCAGAATTAATAGAACCAGTTATTGATAATTTCTGGAAAATAGAAATTAGTTACGCAAAAAATTATGGAAGAAACTACGAAATAAGAGATCCCAAAAATTTATTAACCTTCTCATAATATGGCTGTTGCTCGATGGCGCCTTCACCAAGACAAGTTAATAATCCACAAACACCTGCGAACTTAATGCAATCTTCTATCTCTAGTTCATTTGAAGGATAGCCAGAAGAAATTAATTTTGAAATTAAGCCAGCTAGAAAAGCATCGCCTGCGCCAGTTGTATCAACAATTTTTTGTGAAGTAGGAGTTTCGGTAATTCCCTGCAATCCATTGATATACCATGCAACGGGATTTTTTCCATCAGTTATTATTACATCTGGTCTATTAGACAATTGTTGAGATATTAGCAAGGGATTTTCATCCTCAAAAAACAAAGTTGCTTCTTCCTTAGCAAGTTTTAAAACATTTGCATGATTTAAAAATTTCTTGATTAAATTAACTCTCGCGGCTTTACTAATTTCTGATGAAAAACTTGAATGATCCCAAAAGACCTCTCTCCAATTCAAATCAATAACTATTTTGACTTCAAATTTTTTAGCCTGTTCAAGAAGAAAAAAAATAGTCTCTGCTGATATTGGAGATGATAATAAGATCGTTCCTGTAACCAAATATTTTGTTTCTAGAAAAGATTTCTCCAAATTTAAAATTTCTTTTTCGATTAATTTCTTACTAAGAACTTCGTCTGCAAAGCATGAATGAGAACTTTCCTCAAAGCCTGAAAAAAAACGATCTCCAAATTGATCTCTATCTACATTAACCACGCGAGTAGATGAATCATTATCTAATTGCAAGAAATCTAAATTAACGTCCAATTCATTAAATTGCGTAATAAATTTTTTTCCATAATCATCACTACCCAAACTTCCTATAAATGTTGAATCTATTTTTAATTTTCTTAATGCACAAGCAACATTAGCCGGCGCACCACCCAAAAAATCTGTAAATCCTTGATTTGACTTATTTCTGATTCTGTCTATTAAAGCCTCTCCAATACATATGACCTTTTTCTTTTTCATAAAATGAACGCTTTTTCTTAACTAAGAATAATTTATTAAAAACGAATAATTTTTTTTTGAATTAAAGTTTAATTAAAAGCATATTCATAGTGTCTTTAAATAAATCTGAAACTTGGAAGTGGAAAAATTGGGAAATTTCTTGGTCTTTATCAAAAGAATCTACTTCTGAAAAAAATATTAAAATTTTATTAGTTCATGGATTTGGGGCATCAAAAAACCACTGGAGACATAATCAAGATTTTCTTGGTAAATTTTCTAACTGCTACGCAATTGACTTATTAGGATTTGGGAAAAGCAGTCAGCCTAGTGCTTTATTAAATTACGAACCTGATAAAGAAAACTCAATTAAATATTCATTTGACTTATGGGGTAATCAAATATCAACATTTTGTGCAGAGGTAATAAAATCTCCTGTTTACTTGGTAGGAAATTCAATTGGTGGTGTTATTGCATTGAAAGCTGCTGAAATCCTCAAAGATAATTGCAAAGGTGTCATTTTGATTGATTGTGCACAAAGAACTATGGATGATAAACGTTTAAAAAAAAGTGATATCTTAATGAATCTACTGAGACCCGTCCTTAAAACGATAGTCAGACAAAGAGTAATTAGTAATACACTTTTTACAAGAGCTGCTAATCCAAAAGTTATAAAGAAAATACTTGAACAAGCTTACCCTTCAGGAAAAAATATCGATAAAGAATTGATTGAAATACTTTATCAACCCTCTCAAAGGAAAAACTCTAAAGAAGCATTTCGTGGTTTTATTAACTTATTTGATGACTATCTTGCTACTGACCTTTTCGATAAGGTTGATGCTCCAATCCAATTGATTTGGGGAGAAAAAGATCCTTGGGAATCTTTAAATGAAGCAAAAGAGTGGAAGAAAAAATTCAGGAATATTAAAAGATTAGATATTATTAATGGGGCTGGTCATTGTCCTCATGATGAAGAACCTGAAAAAACAAATAAGTTAATAAATGAATTTATTCAAGAAACAAAATAAGCTTCTACATTATCACTAAGTCTTCTCAAGCCTCTTAATCCATCTCTTTCTAGGTTTCTTACTCGATCTCTACTTATCCCTAGTACCCTTCCTATACCTGTAAGAGACATTGGCTCATCACCATCCATTCCGTATCTCATTCTTAAAACTCTACATTGCAGATCAGGTAATTGATGTAAAAGAGAATGCAGATCACCTCTCATACAATCCATCTCTATTTGTTCGTCTGGCAAATCCTCGCCCCCTGCCAGTAAATCTAATAAAACAGTATCTTCACCATCACCAACTTTGGTTTCAAGACTAACTGGCTGCCCAGCTTTGCACATTAAATCTTTAACGTCATCTTCTGGAAGCTCTACGTATTTCGCAAGTTCACTTACAGTTGGAGTTCTAGACATTTCTTGACTGAGCTCTCTTTGACCTTTTTTTAACTTATTCAACATTTCAGTTATGTGAATTGGTAGCCTTATCGCCCGACTTTTTTCAGCTATTGCTCTTGTAATACCTTGTCTAATCCACCAGTATGCATATGTTGAAAACTTATAACCTCTGGCTGGATCAAATTTTTCAACTCCTCTGACTAGTCCTATAGTTCCCTCCTGAATTAAATCTAAAAGTTCCATATTTCTTTTTGTATATTTTTTTGCAACGCTTACTACCAATCTTAAATTTGCTGCAACCATCCTTTCTTTAGCTCTCTGTCCAGCTCTCAATCTTTTTTTAATTATGGAAGTAGATAAATTTAATTTGGTCGATAATTCATCAATACTAGGCTTATCTCCTGTTAATTCAATAATTTCTAATTCTGCTCTTTCAACTTCCATGTACTCTTGAACTTGTCTACCTAGAGTAATTTCTTGCTCATGAGATAGTAATGGAACTCTTCCTATATCCCTTAAGTATGACCGAACAAGATCAACATCATTACTACTTTTTATACTCGCGATTGAAGTTAGTTTATTTTCACTTATTGTTTCAGAAGACATGAAAGTTGAATGATGTTTTGTAAACAATACCATTAAGAAATGTAAAGTTAAACAAAAAAATCCACATTTTTACAAAAATGAGAATAAATACCTAGTCAATTTAGGTCAATGATGAGTTTAATAGCCATTTTGCTGTACTGAGATAAATAAATACACCAGCAATATCAGTGACGGTTGTAATGAAAGGGGAGGACATTAAGGCTGGATCCAATTTCATTCTGTCAAACAACAAAGGGAGGATCGCTCCTGTTGTAGCAGCTAAAGTTGTTATGGATATTAAACTTATTCCCACAGCAGAAGCTATTAAAGGCCCTTCTCCTTGCCACCAAGCGAAAGGAAATACTACAAGCATCATGAAAACACCTAAAAGAGCGCCTGTTATTGCCTCCTTAACTACTGCCTTAATTGCACCAAGAGACTTCAATTTTTGAGTACTTAAACCTCTAATGACAACCGTTGAACTTTGAGCACCAACATTTCCCCCAGTACCTATAAGTAGTGGAATAAATGCAGCTAATAAAACTATTTCTTTTAATATTTGATCATTCATAGCTATAACTTTTGTCGTTAAACCATTTGCCAAAACCAAAATTAATAACCATAAAATTCTTCTTCGAGCAATCGTAAACAAACTACTTTGGAAATAATCATCTTCATCTCCAGGTTGTACTGCCCCCGCTGCATAAATATCTCTTGTTGCTTCTTGTTCTATGACATCAATTAAATCATCAACAGTTACTATCCCAACCAGTCTTTTTTCTTTATCAACAACTGGGAGAGCTAAAAAATCATATCTTTGTATTGCTCTAGCAACCTCTTCTTGATTCGTATTAGTAGAAATATTAACTACATCTCTTGTCATAACGTCTCCAATTGGCTTAGAAGGATCAGCAGTTACAAGGTCTCTTAAAGAGAGAATACCAGTTAAATGTCTTTCTTTATCTGTAACATATAAGCTATAAATAGTTTCAGTAAATGGGGCTCTTTTTCTAACTAAAGAAAGAGCCTCAGCTGCTGTTTGCATCTCTTTAAGGTCTATAAATTCAGTTGTCATTAATCTTCCAGCAGTTTCAGGCTCATATCCAAGTAATTCAGCTGTTACTTTCCTTTCACCAGGACTAAGAGCAGACAAAAATTTTCGTACAACTTTTGCAGGTAATTCATCAAAGAGTTGAACCCTATCATCAGGAGACATTTTTTCAACGATTTCTAAAACTTCTCCTGAACGAAGTCTTTCTAATAAAGTTTGCTGAACTACTGGATCTAAATATTCATAAACCTCAATTGCTTCATTTTTCTTTAATAATCGAAATGCTAATGCCTGCAATATTAGTGGAAGGCTTCCAATAGCATCTGCAATATCAACAGGTTGGGAAGGCTCTAAAAGTAACTTTGCCTCATCATAATTTCCCGCGATGAGCAATTCCTCAAGTTGAATAGTAATATTTTCTCTTGTACTTAAATCTGAAGATAACGATGTAACTGTTTCAAGATTATTTTCATTCATAAATATAATCCCTTATCAAAGTAACAACACCATTATATGAAATCTAAGTAATTTTTCTACTTATCCAGAACCCGAAAAGCATTGTGAATAAATTTACGATAATGATTAAATTAAAAAAAATTATAAATTTTATCCAATCCCCTTGATTTAAAATTTTGTACAAAAAATATATAAATCCGCTAAAGGATGTAAAGCAAGAAAAAAAACCACTCAATAAAATTTTTTCAGTTGAATCACTCAATCTTCTACTGATAAAAAAACCCACTAAAAATGATCCAATTATTGAAATAAAAAAATTATTATTTATAGTTAATCTTAAAAAAGTAGCTAGGTAAGCAGCTAAAAGAATATAAATAAAATTATTTATTTTCACTTTAAAAAAACTGAATAAGAAAATAACCTAAATAAAAGAAAAGGAATGAAAAAATTATCACTTCAATATAGTGGAAAAATAATCTTAGGAATTTTCTCTTTTGAAATAAAATAAATAATTGATAAATAAAGGAAGAAAATGTACTAAAACATCCTAAAAAACCACTATAAAATAACACTAATATTTCGTTATTAATAAAATTTAAAGCTACTAAAATTCCTAAAAAAAAAGATGATAAAAAATTTACTATTGAAGTATTTTGAATATCAAAACCTATACTTTTTTTAAAATTATTTTGTATGAATATTCTCAGTATTAATCCAAAAGTACTGCCGAGTAAAATTATACTTATTGAACTAAAATCCAAAATTTACATTTTTATCCAGCCTTTTAAAATCTTATTAGGATCATCTAAAAATTTATTAGAAGCTAATTCAACCCTAACCCAAGTTTCATTTTTGCTGACTTTCCAATTACGTAATACTGATAAAGTTGTACCTACATCAAGAACTAATAATTCCTTAGCATAAATTTCAGGACAAGAATAAAGAGAAGTATTGGAACTCAATATAATTTCATTTGTATTATTAGGGAACTTATTTTGATTTAAACTTTTTTGGATCCCACCAGCAGGTAATGTAATTGGAGCAATTAATGCAAAAGTAATTAAACAAAAATTCTTGAGAACATTATTAATCATATGTCTAAAGTTGCCATATCTAAGTTGCTACTATGAGTTTCAATAAATTCTCTTCTTGGTGCAACTTTATCTCCCATTAATATATTGAATATTCTGTCAGCTTCAAGTGCATCTTCGATTTCAACCCTTTTCATCATCCTCGTTTGAGGATTCATAGTTGTATCCCATAATTGTTTTGGCATCATCTCACCTAATCCCTTAAATCTTTGGATATTGTAATTTGCATTTTCTCCAAAACCTTGAATTGTATCCTTTAATTGATTCTCGTTATAACAGTAATTATGATTCTTACCTCTTTCAACTTTATAAAGAGGGGGACAAGCAATGTATATAAAACCTTTCTCAACAAGTTCTCTTTGGTATCTGTAAAAAAATGTCAGCAATAAAGTTCTTATATGAGCACCGTCAACATCAGCATCCGTCATAATTACAACTCTATGATATCTCAAAGAGCTCTCGTCGAACTCCTCTCCTTTTATTCCTAATCCTAGAGCTGTTATTAATGACTGTATTTCTGTATTTTTATATATTTTAGTATCGTCAGTTTTTTCAATATTAAGAATTTTACCCCTGAGAGGCAAAATAGCCTGAAAATTTCTATCTCGTCCTTGTTTTGCGGAGCCACCAGCTGAATCTCCTTCAACTATATAAATTTCTGATTCTGAGGGATCTCTAGAACTACAATCTGCTAATTTGCCCGGTAATGTAGAACTTTCTAGAACACTTTTTCTTCTTACTAATTCTCTAGCCCTTCTCGCAGCTTCTGCTGCATTAAATGATTGAATTGCTTTTTCAAGAATCAAGTCCAAAATTCCAGGATTGAATTCCATATATTTTGTGAGAGCCTCCCCAATGAGAGAATCCACAATTCCTCGTACTTCAGTATTTCCTAATTTTGTTTTTGTTTGTCCTTCAAATTCGGGATCTGGAACTTTTACTGATAAAACAACAGTCAAACCCTCTCTAATATTTTCGCCAGCTAAATTTTTTTCAATATCTTTTCTTTTGCCTCTCTTTTTTGCAAGATTATTGAAAGTTCTTGTCAGAACTGTTTTTAGCCCTTCAATATGAGTTCCTCCATCAATAGTTCTAATATTATTTGCAAATCCTAAAATATTATCTGAATATACATCTGAACACCATTGCAAAGCTGCTTCTACATATACATTTTCTTTCTGTGAGTCAACATAAATTATTTCAGGATGAATAGAATCTTTTTCAGCATTCATGTATTCAACATATTCTTTAATACCTCCTTGATACAAGTAAATTTCTTCTTTAAAAGAACCATCTGATAATTGATTTCTTTCATCTCTAAAAACAATTTTTACTCCGCCATTAAGATAAGCTAGCTCCCTTAATCTAGATGAAAGAAGAGCATATTCAAATTCAATTCCTCCAGAAAAAATCGTTTTGTCGGGTTTAAAGCAAATAGTTGTTCCTTTCTTAGATGGTTTGCCAGTCTGCTTTTTAGTTTCCAATTCACCCTTTGATACACCTTTTTCAAATCTTTGATTAAATTCGCTTCCATCCCTATAAACAGTCACATTAACCCATTCGCTTAGAGCATTAACTACAGATATTCCTACTCCATGCAAACCCCCTGAAACTTTATAACCACCACTTCCAAATTTACCTCCTGCATGAAGAACAGTTAGTACAGTTTCTAAGGCACTTTTCCCTGTTCTTGGATGAATATCTGTTGGAATACCTCGTCCATTATCAGAAATTAAAGCAGAACCATCTGCTCGAAGAACTATTTCTATGTGATCACAATGTCCTGCAAGTGCTTCATCAACCGAGTTATCAACTACCTCATATACTAAATGGTGTAATCCCCTAGGTCCTGTTGAACCTATATACATCCCAGGGCGTTTACGAACTGGTTCTAACCCCTCTAAAACCTGTATCTGTTCCGCGCCATAATCATTTGAGATTTTATTAGATCTTTTGTCCTCACTCATTTAATATAAAAAAAATATTAGACTTTTAAAATGTTATTTTTAAAAGGTCTTTCATTAAACTTACCACCGCAATAAGATAAAGGCTCGAAGTCAATGAAAAATTTAATCACTTTAATTATATAGCTAATATTTTTTTCTTCAGAAATTCATATGTCTTCGTATCTACCTCATGTAATAATTTTAATTGGGCCTACTGCAAGTGGCAAAACAGAATTAGCTATTGAAATTGCAGAATATTTTAAAACTCATATACACAATATCGATTCAAGGCAAATTTATAAGTCCATGGATATTGGAACAGCCAAGCCATCTAAAATCCAACAAAAAAAAATAAAGCATTTTTTAATAGATATTGAAGAACCAATCAATCCAATTAATGTAAAACAATTTCAAGAAATTGCTCAAAAATCTATTAAGGGAGAAATTAAACAAGATAATTTACCTTTTCTTGTTGGAGGAAGTGGGTTGTATATGAACTCAATAACAAAAGGATTTTTTGTACCAGATGTCCCTCCTCAAAATAATTTAAGAAGACAATTAGAAGAACTTGGTCAGGAAAAATGTTGGGAACTGTTAAAAAATTGTGATCCATTATCAACAAAAAAAATCAATTTTGCTGACCACATTAGAACAATAAGAGCTTTAGAAGTCTTTTACGTAACAGGTAAACCTTTGTCAACTCTGAAAGTTCAAAAACCGCCTAACTGGAAAATCCTAGAGCTTGGATTAGATAGAGATAATTTAAAAGAAAGAATTTTTCAAAGAACAAAAAATATGTTTTTATCTGGAATTATTGAGGAGACGAACCACCTTATCTCTAAATACGGATTTGATTTGCCAATATTAGAAACCATTGGTTATCGAGAAGCTAGGGATGTTTTAAATAACCGTTCAACAATTGACAAAGCAATTGAGTTGACTGCGACAAAAACAATCCAATTTGCCAAAAGACAAAAAACTTGGTTTCGTAATAAAAATAATCCTCTTTGGCTTAATAACAAAAACCTGCTAAAAGATGCAATAATTAAGATAGAGTCTTTTTTAAGCTAACTTTATAAAAATAGATTTTGTTCATCATCCAATCAATTTATTTAATTAACTGAATGCCCCCACGCCCACGCTTTGACCGACGAGCTCCAGTTAGAGAGCTACCAAATATAAATGAAAGAATAAAATACCCTCAATTGAGAGTCGTTGATTCAGATGGAAAACAATTAGGCGTCATAGATAGATTAAAAGCATTAGAAATAGCATCTCAAAGAGAACTTGATTTAGTTTTGGTGAGCGAAAAAGCAAATCCTCCTGTTTGTAGAATCATGGACTACGGTAAATATAAATTTGAACAAGAAAAGAAAGCTAAAGAAGCAAGGAAAAAATCTCATCAAACAGAAGTTAAAGAAGTAAAAATGAGGTATAAAATTGACAAGCATGATTATGATGTTCGGATTGGTCAAGCTACTAAATTTCTAAAATCGGGAGATAAGGTAAAATGCACTGTAATTTTTAGGGGAAGAGAAATTCAACACTCAAATTTAGCTGAGACACTTCTTTTAAAAATGGCTAATGATTTAGAAGAGCAATCAGAAGTTCAACAAAAACCAAAAAGAGAAGGAAGAAACATGATTATGTTTTTAAGCCCTCGAAAAACTCCTCTCATTAAAAAAGATGATGGGTGATAAATTGTTATCAAAAAATATGACGAATGTTAAAGTGTCACTATATCAAAAATTAAATTAGTCAGGATTTTTCTAAAGTGAGATTCCATATTCAACAAGAAAGTGATATCCCAGCATCTACTCAACTATATAATCAAATTTGTTTTGCAATTGCAGCAAGACATTATCCTCCAGGACACAGACTTCCCAGTACGAGGCAACTTGCAATGCAGACTGGACTCCATCGGAATACTATAAGCAAAGTTTACAGACAACTGGAAATAGATGGAGTTGTTGAAGCAATAGCTGGATCAGGTATCTATGTAAGAGATAATCTTACTAAAAGAGAATTTACAAAATCACTTTACTCAAAAGATAAAATAAGTAAGGCACCTGATCAAGAAGCAAAGAAGGTTATTGACAACTTAATAAGTCTTGGATTCACTTTACAAGAGACGAGAGAGATATTGAACAATGAAATTGATTGGCGTATTAAGTGCGGATCAAGAATCATAGTCAGTACTCCTAGAGAAGATATTGGAGCTTCTATGTTAATAGCAGAAGACCTTTCTACAACAGTTAATGTACCAGTAGAAGTTGTTCCTATGGAAGAATTAGAAAAAGTTTTGAGTAATTCAAATAATGGTACGATTGTCACAAGCAGATATTTTTTACAGCCTCTAGAAAAAGTTGCTAAGCAACATGGAGTTCGCGCTATTGCAGTTGACTTGAGCGACTTTCAAAAGGAATTAAAAATTCTCAAGGAATTAAATGCTGGAAGTTGTGTAGGTATTGTTAGCATAAGTCCTGGTTTATTGAGAGCAGCAGAAGTCATTATACATAGCATGCGTGGTAGTGAATTAATGCTTATGACGGCAATCTCAGACAATAACAGTAGATTACTATCACTTTTAAAGGCTTCGAACCATATAGTGTGTGATGGACCTAGTTTATCAGTTGTAGAAAACACATTATTAAAAAATCGTTCTCAGTTGATGAGATTACCTCAAATAATATGTGCTAAAAATTATTTAAGTATCGAAACAATAAATCAATTAAAAAAAGAAATAGGAGTTATTAATTAAACCATGGTATTGAAAACTTTTAAATCAGATATAGAAATTATCAGAGAGAGAGATCCCGCCGCAAGAGGAATAGTAGAGATATTTCTTTGCTACCCTGGCTTTCAATCAATAGTTATACATAGGTTTACGCATAAATTATGGCAATTAAAGATTCCTTTGATTCCCCGCTTACTCAGTCATCTTAATAGGCTAGCAACAGGTATTGAAATCCATCCTGGGGCAAAAATTGGTAAAAGGGTTTTCATAGACCATGGAATGGGCGTTGTAATTGGTGAAACTGCTGAGATAGGAAATAACTGTTTGCTTTATCAGGGAGTGACATTAGGAGGTACTGGTAAAAGCCATGGCAAAAGACACCCCACCTTAATGGAAAATGTTGTAGTCGGAGCGGGCGCAAAAGTTCTTGGATCCATCACGGTAGGATCTAATACCCGTATTGGTGCTGGCTCAGTAGTTGTTCGAAATGTAGAAGGGAACAGTACTGTAGTTGGAGTTCCTGGCAGGGTAGTGCATCAAAGTGGTGTCAAAGTAAATCCGTTAGCTCACTCTGCCTTACCAGATGCAGAAGCTAATGTGATAAAAAATTTAATGGATAGGATAGACTCTCTTGAAAATGAAATTCTTAAATTACAAAAAACTCTACAATGTATAGCCAGCTCAGAATCTATTGATATTTCTAAACTCGGTGATTCTCAAAATCTTAAAGACAAAGAAATTTTTGAATTTCTTGGAGATGATTAAATATTGATTTAATTTTTTTCATTAACGTCAGTTTTAGGTTGAAACATAAACATTGAATAAATAACATTTCGTCTCATATTAGTCATCATTTCGAGAAACATGTCATATCCTTCGTTTTTATATTCGATTAATGGATCTTTTTGACCATAACCTCTCAATCCGACTGATTCCCTCAAGGAATCCATGGATTGAAGATGTTCTCGCCATAAATTATCGATTTGCTGCAAAATGAAAAATCTTTCAGCTTCTCTCATTAATCCTGGACGAATCTTTTCTATTTGTGATTCCTTTAAATCATAAGCTATTCGCAACTGCTCTTGAAGATAGTTTTTTAATTCTTCTATTGACAGTAAATTAATATCATCAGATTTAAGATCATCTAATAAATATATAAATTCTTTGACTTTAGAAATTAATTGATCAATATTCCATTCTTCAGGAGGAAGATCAGGATTAATATAAGCATCTACAATTTCAATCATTGTCCTTTCTCCATATCCTATTACTTGTCTCTTTAAATCAATTCCTTTCAATACTCTTAGTCTTTCGCCATAAACTGCTTTTCTTTGATTGTTCATTACCTCGTCGTATTCAAAAACTTGTTTTCTAATATCGTAATAGTAGGTTTCAACTTTCTTTTGAGCACTTTCTAGAGACCTAGTAAGCATTCCTGACTCAATAGGCATATCTTCATCAACCCTAAAAGCATTCATTAGATTTGCTACTCTATCACCTCCAAAAATCCTTAATAAATTATCATCTAAAGATAAAAAGAATCTTGTACTTCCAAGATCACCTTGTCTTCCTGCTCTTCCTCTAAGTTGATTATCCACTCTTCTTGATTCATGTCTCTCAGTACCAATGACATGTAAACCGCCAGCTTCTCTTACTTTTTCTTCTTCATGAATCAAAACTTTTTCATATTCTTTTTTTACATCAGACAAAGATTCTCTCAAAAGCTTTATCAAGTTATCATCAGTTGGTGCTTTTTCTGCAGCTGTAGCTATCCTGTCATCAAGCTCCAAGACAGAAAGTTGTCTATCTCCCCAATTTTTAACAAGTTCATCAGATAAAAGAGAGAGTTTCTTTTCAATTGCTTCATCTAGTTTGCAAGGGAAAAGACTTGTTGAAGAATTTGAAATGTTCTTTTTCAAATTTGAACCAGCTTTTGTAGAAAAACCACCCTTAGATTTTGAATTTCTTTGTTTAGGTATTGGTGGCTTATGCTCATTATCAGGCTTGACTAACAAAGGAATTAAAATTTCTTTTAATTTAAGCCTTGCCATATAGTCACTATTACCGCCAAGAATTATATCTGTTCCCCTTCCAGCCATATTAGTCGCAATAGTAACAGCACCTGCTCTTCCTGCCTGAGCAACAATTTCTGCCTCACGTTCAACGTTCTCTGGCTTAGCATTTAACAAATTATGTGGGATTTTTTCGGCAGATAAAAGTGAACTTAATAATTCACTTTTTTCAACACTTGTTGTACCAACTAAAACAGGTCTACCATCTCTATGAATTTGTGCAGTTTCTTTAGCAACGGCTTTCCATTTACCAATCTCTGTCTTAAATACTTGATCAGACCAATCTTGTCTCTTTCTTATTTGATTTGTCGGTATAACTGTTGATTCTAATTTATAAGTTTTTTCAAATTCAACCTCCTCAGTTTTTGCAGTTCCCGTCATTCCTGCTAAACCAGGATATAAAAGGAAAAAATTCTGATAAGTTATGGATGCTAATGTTTGAGTCTCAGGCTGAATTTTAAGACTCTCTTTTGCTTCTATTGCCTGATGTTGTCCATCACTCCAACGTCTTCCTGGCATTACCCTACCAGTAAATTCATCCACTATGACAGCCTCATCGTTCTTAATAATATAATTTACATCTTTAATAAATAATTCTTTGGCTTTTAAAGCGTTAGTTATATAGTGCGCCCAAGGATCTTGAGGATTATATAAATCATTAACTCCCAAATACTCTTCACATTTTGCAAAACCCTGATCAGTTAATATACAACTTCTCTGTTTTTCATCAACTTCATAATCCCCTTCTGGATCAATACCATCTTTACTTAATTCTTTTGCTTTGACTAATGCCAGAGATAATTCTGCAGCTTTTTGATATTTTTCTTGTGGTCTTTCAACTTGGCCAGAAATGATTAAAGGCGTTCTTGCTTCATCAATTAATATTGAATCAACCTCATCAATTACGCAGTAATTAAATTTTCTTTGAACTACCTCACTAATATCGGTAGCCATATTATCTCTTAAATAATCAAATCCTAATTCTGAATTTGTGGCATAAGTTATATCACAATCATAATTTTTCTTTCTCTCAACTGGATTCATATCTTGCTGAATCAAACCAACGGATAAACCTAAAAAACGATGAACTTGTCCCATCCACTCTGCATCCCTTCTAGCTAAATAATCATTTACAGTAACAACATGAACACCTTTTCCCGTAAGAGCATTTAAATAACAAGGTAATGTTGCGACAAGAGTTTTTCCCTCTCCAGTCTTCATCTCAGCAATTTGACACTCATTTAAAACCATCCCGCCTATTAACTGAACATCAAAATGTCTCATATCAAGAACACGTTTACTTGCTTCTCTTACGATTGCAAAGGCTTTAGGAAGAAATTCTTCTAGGAGTTCTTTTTGTTTTTTAAAATCTAATTCTGCTGAAATATTTGATTTAAGATTTTGAGTTTCTTTTCTAAGCTCATCATCAGTCAATTGAGAAATTTCTTCTTCTAAAAAATTTATCTCTTCCACTATTGGTTGATAGCGCTTTAACTTTCGTGTATTCGGATCTCCCAACAAAAGTTTTAGCATAAGTCAAAGTCCTTAAAAAATTCATCTTATTACAAACATTATAAATTAGTGCGTTACAACAGAATGAAGAAAACTATTATCTCTTTATTTTATAGAAACGATCGATTAAGGTATTTAGATTGAAGTCACAAAAATAACCTAGCTGACATCACTTTTCAAAAATCTTTTTAATAAATGAAAGAAATATCTCTAATCAAACATGCCAAAGGAGCTTTAGGGTTAAGGGTTTTTGGATTAGGTCCTAATCTTAAACCAACAAATGGATTAATTAAGCTACAAAAATTACTAGATACCAATGCTTTCTGGGCAAAAAATAGAACAATTAATGATCTAAAAAAATGTCTTGCTAACAGTGATGTCGTAATAAGTCTTTGGGTTGGTAAGGAAATAGTTGGTTTTGGTAGAGCTTTAACCGATGGGATTTACCGCGGAGTGCTTTGGGATATTGTTATAGATCAAAATCACCAAGGCAAAGGTTTTGGCACATTAATTGTAAAAAATCTTTTATCTTCTAAAAAAATTAAAAATACAAAAAAATTATATTTAATGACAACAAATAAAAAATTATTTTATTCTCAATTTGATTTTAAAGAAGTTACTTCTCAAAATTTATTGATTCGTGAAATATAAAGCACTTTGTTTCTAGATAAACAAAATCAAGATACAAATTTACTATAAAGCCATCTTATAAAAGGTCCTAAAATAGGAACTGGTCCAAAAGTTGGGCCGCAAAAATCAAAGTAATCTCTGTGCTCTTTTATTAATCCATTTTCACCAAATAATAAACGAGTAGTTCCAGGATAAATAAATTCTTTACCCATAATTTTTAAACCCATTGTCCATTCAACAAATCCACAATCCCCAGTTATGGAAATTGCATGAGTTTCTAAAAAAACATCATCACATCTTTTAACTAGCTTTTCTTGAGCTTTAACATAAGAATCTAAGCCCTCTGTTTCCTGAGTTGGGTCTGTAAAAATAACATTCTCATTATAAAATTCAGCCCATTTTTGTTTTGTTGGTGCATCTGTACCATAAGGTTTAGTAAATAATCCCTTTAAATCCTCAATAGAAATTACTCTTGTCATTACGAAATTTTTATTAAGAATATCTTAAAAGATACAAACATTAAAAGCGGATGAAGAGATTCGAACTCTCGACATTCTCCTTGGCAAGGAGATGCTCTACCACTGAGCTACATCCGCATAACTTTTTTATTTTATCTCAAAGAAGGGATCAATGATAAAAATAATTAAATTTTTTCAATTAATTTAAATTTTTAATTAAGGATCCCATCTCAATTGCTTGTAAAGCATAATTCCAACCAAGATTATTTTTAATCCCTGCTCTTTCTAAAGCCTGCTGCATAGTATCAGTAGTTAAAACTCCAAAAATAATTGGAACATTATTTTCATTTGAAACTTGCGAAATACCTTTGCTCGCCTCAGATATAACTACATCATAGTGGGAAGTTTCACCACGGATCACAGCCCCAAGAGCAATTACAACGTCATAACTCTTTTTTTTCATGAGGGTTTTAGCTGCGATTGGTAATTCGAATGAACCAGGAACCCAAACTATATCTACTTGATTGCTTAATTCAGAAGTATCTAAACCATGTCTTTTTAAACAATCAAGACAACCAGATAGAATTTTATTTGTAATTAAATCATTAAATCTTGCTATTACAATCCCAACTTTTAAAGTAGAGGCATTAGTAAAAGAACCCTCAAAAATAGCCATTAAATTTTACTTAGATATATTAATAGACTCTCACGAAAAGGTATTAAGTTCAAACTAATGAAGAAACTATCCCTGTAACAAAAACCAAAACAACCCAAACAGCAGCAATAGAATAAATTTTTCTCCTACTTTCTCGCTGTCCTTCCTCAGTAGAAGGTTGAGTCACATATAAAACGGGTACTCCAACTACCGCAATTAAAGAAGCAAATAATAGAGCATTTACGAAGAAAAAGTTAACAGCCTGCATAATTCAGTCTTAGGTTTCAAATATTATAAATACTATAATCTCATGAAAATGATAATTTTTAGAGAAAATTTACATACTTTAGCCACTTTAAATGCAAAAAAAAAATTTCTACCTAATATCTATTTAGGAATTAAAAAAGTATGCAAGAAGATACGATAATTCAAAAGAATTTATTTGCGATTGGTAATGATAATAATGAGCAAAAAGAAATAACAAAAATTCCAGAAGATTTATCTTTGGAAGATTTAAAAAAAGAATCGCAAAAAAGACCCAGACAAAGAAAAAATTCAACTAATTTAATAAATAAATTCAAGACTGATTTAATTTCAAATAACAAAAATGTTTGCATCAATGAAGAATCTTATAGCTATAAAACAGTTTCAAAACTGAAATTAACTCCTGTAATGAAGCATTATGTAACTCTAAAAGAAGAAAATAAAGATAGGTTATTACTTTATAGATTAGGAGATTTTTTTGAATGTTTTTTTGAGGACGCTGTATTAATATCTAACCTTTTAGAAATAACGCTTACCAGTAAAGATGCTGGCAAAGAGATTGGTAAGATCCCTATGGCAGGGGTTCCCCATCATGCAATGGAGAGATACTGTGCTGATTTAATTAAAAAAAATTATTCTGTGGTTATATGCGATCAATTAGAAAAAAGTTCTGGAAATTATGGGACTCCAATTAAAAGAGGAATAACAAGAATAATTACTCCTGGAACTGTAATTGAAGAGGGGATGTTGATAGCAAAGAAAAATAATTGGATTACTGCTATTTACTTATCAGAAGAAAACTCAGATGAATCTTATGAATGGGGTATATCAAAAGCTGATGTAAGCACAGGAGAATTAATAACTTTAGAAGGCCAATCTCTGTCAAAACTATTTGATGAAATTATTAAATTAGATTCTTCAGAAATCATTGTAGGAAGCAATGCAGTAAGAAATTTATTAATTAAAGGAAATAGTCAAATTACATATACTGTTTCTCAAGAGACTAATTTTGGAATTAATGAAGCAAATTATCTAATAAAAAATTATTTCCAAATTGCAAACCTAGAGGGAATAGGACTTAAAAATTTAAACAATGCAACTAGATCACTTGGAGGTTTATTAAATTATTTAGAAAAAATTAATCCTTCAAATTTAGATAAAGATTCTTCTTTAAAAATCTCATTAGACTTTCCACAAATCCAATATGGTCACAACAAATTAATTATTGATTATCAAACTCAAAAAAACTTAGAAATCAAAAATACACAACGAGAAAACAATTATGTAGGTTCGCTACTATGGAGTATTGATAGAACTTATACTTGCATGGGTGCAAGGTGTTTAAGAAGGTGGATAGATTCACCACTATTAAACGTTAATGAAATTTATAAAAGACAAAATATAATTACAAACTTTCTTGAATCTAAAAAATTACGTACAGATACCCAAAATTTACTTAGAGCAATGGGGGATTTAGAAAGACTTGCAGGTAGAGCTTGTGCAGGTCATGCAAGTCCCAGAGACTTAATTGCAATAGCTGAAGGTTTAAAAAAATTGCCTAGACTAAAATCCATAATTGAATTATTTAAATATGATCTCCCAGATTGGACTGATCAATTAAAAAATATTGATGAAGGACTCTTAGAATTAGCTGATACTATAAGTTTTAAACTAATAGAAAATCCTCCTCTAAATATTAGTGAAGGAGGCATGATCCACGATGGTGTTGACAATATATTAGATGGTTTACGCAATTTAATGGATGATTACTCTGAGTGGCTAAATAAAGAGGAATTAAAAGAAAGGAAAATTAGCAAAATTTCAAACCTAAAAATTCAATTTCATAAAAATTTTGGTTATTACATTTCTATAAATAAGTCAAAAGTTAATTTAGCTCCACAACATTGGATCAAAAGGCAAACACTTACTAATGAAGAAAGGTATATCACTTCAGAAATTAAAAATAAAGAAAATAAGATTTTCCAAATAAAAAGTAGAGCTTCATCAAAAGAATATGAAATTTTCTGCGAATTAAGAAATATAGTTGCTGAAAAAACAAAACAAATAAGATCAATCGCAAAATCCATAGCATCTCTTGATGCACTGCTTGGTTTATCAATTACTTCAGTAGAAAACAATTTTATAAAACCTTCATTAATACCAATAAATGATTCAATGACAAAAAATAGTACAAAAATTATCGCAGGAAGAAATCCAATTGTAGAGCAATTGTTAAGTGATAAAAAGTTTGTAGCAAACGATATCTCTTTTGAGGATAATCAAAAATTAATTATATTAACCGGTCCCAATGCAAGCGGAAAAAGTTGCTTTATAAGACAACTTGGTTTAATACAAATTCTCACACAAATTGGTAGCTTTGTTCCTGCTAATAATGCTGAAATCAAGATTGCAGATAGGATTTTCACAAGAATTGGGGCAGTTGATGATCAATCATCTGGACAATCAACATTTATGGTAGAAATGTCTGAAACTGCATCAATTCTAAATCAGGCAACTTCTAGCTCACTAGTTTTACTTGATGAGATAGGCAGAGGGACATCTACTTTTGATGGACTTTCAATAGCTTGGTCAGTAAGTGAATATCTTGCAAAAAAAATTCAATGTAATACTATTTTTGCTACGCACTATCATGAGCTTAATTATTTAAAAAATTCAAATAAGAATATACAAAATTTTCAAGTTTTAGTAGAACAAAATAACGATCAGCTAATTTTTAGCCACAGGATTGTTAAAGGGGGCTCAAACAAAAGCTATGGCATAGAAGCAGCTAAATTAGCAGGAGTTCCAAAAGAAGTTATAGAAAAAGCAAAATCAGTTTTAAATTCTTTAGAAGAAAATAACAAATTAAATTATGATATTAAGTAGATTTTTGACATTTTTATAAAATAAATACTTTTTAAATAGTTTCCCTCAATAAGGCGTTAACCGCAGCAGCTGCCATGGCAGCACCTCCTCTAGTTGAATTCAAAACAATTCTAGGAAGATCGGTGGAAATCAGTTTGTTTTTGCTATTCTCTACTCCAATAAATCCAACAGGCATTCCGATAATTAAACTAGGTAAATCTTTTGCATTTTCTAAAATATCAATTAAATAAGTTAACGCTGTAGGCGAACTGCCAATAACTACAATAGGAGATTTGCTTCCAGAATTTATAGCGGATAACTCCTTCCAACCTTCACTTAAGCCATATGCAGTTTTAGTTAAGTTTGTATGATTATTTTTTCCAAACCACATTCTAGCGGTGAATACTTTATTCCTAGTGGTATTTTCTGCCATGGATTTTATTGCTGCTGCTGCCATATCGGTATCAGTTAAAATAGGAGCACCATTTTTAAGTGCCTGAAGACCCTTTTCACAAGCACCTTCACTAAAATTTACAAGATTTTGAACTGTAAAATCTCCTGAAGTATGGACTAATCTCTCTAAAACTTTTTTTTCCAAATAATTTAGATCATTGGCTACTAAACGAGATCTTATGAATCTGATGCTTTCCAAAAAAATTGGATGATCTATTACCATTAAATTTAATTTGTGTTAGAAGTAATCATAGTTAATATATGGTTTTTATTGAGCTATTATGCCAATACAAATATTATGGGGTAATGATCTAAATGCTCAAAATACATTTATTCAAAAATTAATTGATAAGGAAGTATCCAAAGAATGGAAAGAAATAAACGTAACTAATTTAAATGGAGATGATGATGAGCAAGTCAATAAAGCTTTTGATGAAGTTCTTACACCTCCTTTTGGAGATGGATACAGAATAGTTACATTGAAAAATAATCCCATTTTTACTGCCAAAAATGAAGATCTAAGAACTAAATTTGAAAAAATTCATGACAATATACCTCAAAATACTTATTTCATTTTACAAAATACAAAAAAACCAGACTCAAGACTAAAGAGTACTAAATTTTTACAAAAACTTATCAAAAATAATTTAGCCAAAGAAAAATCATTTTCTTTACCAGAAATCTGGGACTATGAGGGACAAAAAAGATTTTTAGAAGATGCAGCAAATGAAATGAATATCAAAATTGATAAAAATGCAGCTGAATTAATAATTGATTCAGTTGGTAATGATAGCTTTAAACTAATAAATGAATTAGCCAAAGCAAAAACATACCTTTCTGCAGTATCAAGTGATTCGAATTCACAACTTTTTCTTAAAAGTATTGATGTAAAAAAAATATTTAGTGATCATCAATCCAATATTTTCAAAATCATTGATCTTCTCTTACAAAAAAATATTAATGAAAGCCTCATTGAAATAAATTATTCTTTACAGAAAGGAGAACCTGCTTTAAGACTAAATGCAGGTTTAATTAGTCAAATAAGAATTCATACCATTATAAAATTAGCAGTTAATTCAGGTAACGATAATGCAGAAAAGATTTGTAATCTTGCAGGCATTTCTAATCCAAAAAGAATTTTTTTTATTCGAAGAAAAGTCAAAAATGTATCTCAAGAATATTTAATTAATTTAATGAGTAACTTACTAGATATTGAATCATTACTAAAACAAGGTAATAATCCTATAAATGTTTTTACAGAGAAATTAATTAATTTAAGTTAACCAAATTATAAGTTTAAGAATTTACATTATGATTTAAATATGGCTTTACTAGTAAAAAAATTTGGCGGTACTTCTGTCGGTGATATTAAAAAAATTAAAAATATTGCAAGTAGCATTTGTCAAAGTAAAGAAGCAGGAAATGAAATTGTCGTAGTTGTCTCTGCAATGGGGCAAACTACAGATGATTTAAATTGTTTAGCGGAATCAATTAGTAAAAATCCTAATCGAAGAGAATTGGATATGCTTCTCTCAACTGGAGAGCAAGTAACCATAGCTCTTCTCTCAATGGCATTAAACGAATACGGAATACCTGCAATTTCAATGACCGGTAGCCAGGTTGGAATTATTACTGAATCAATTCATGGGAAAGCGAGAATTCTGGATATTAAAACAGAAAGGATCCAAAATTATATAAATCAGGGTTTTGTAGTTGTAGTGGCTGGATTTCAAGGAACAACATTAAGCCATACGGGTTCAATGGAAATTACAACTTTGGGTAGAGGTGGTTCAGATACTTCCGCAGTAGCTTTATCAACAGCTTTAGGAGCTGAGACTTGCGAAATTTATACAGACGTTCCAGGGGTTCTTACTACTGATCCAAGAATTGTTCCTAATGCAAAACTCTTAGATGAAATTAGCTGCGAGGAAATGCTTGAACTTGCAAGTGTCGGTGCTTCAGTTCTGCATCCAAGAGCAGTAGAAATTGCTCGCAATTATGGAATTAAATTGTGTGTCAAATCAAGCCAAAGTGACTCAAGTGGGACTCTCCTAGAAAGTCAAATCCAACCTCTCCCGCTAAAAAGAGGAAGCTTAGAATTAACAAAAACAGTCAATAGTCTTGAAGTATTAGAAAACCAAGCAGTATTCAGTCTCTCAAATATTCCTGATAGGCCTGGGATTGCTGCGCAAATATTTGAAAAACTTTCAGAAGCAAGTATTAACGTAGATTTAATAATACAAGCGACAAATGATGGAAATAAAAACGATATTACATTTACTGTTAGTGAATTAGAAGTTAAAAAGACTGCAGAACAATGTGAACTTATAACTAGTCAATTAGGAGGAGAATATAACTTAAAAACAAACATGACTAAATTAAGTATTCAAGGAGCAGGCATTATGGGCAGACCTAGTGTTTCAGCTGATTTATTTGATACTTTATCTCAAGCGAATATAAATGTTAGGTTAATAGCTACTAGTGAAATTAAAGTCAGCTGTGTAATTGAAATTAATAATATACCAAAAGCTATTAGATTTGTTGCTGAGAAATTTAAGTTATCCGATACACAAATATTTGTTAATCCAATCAATGAAAAACAAGATCAACCTGAAGTAAGAGGAATTGCATTAGATAAAAACCAAGTTCAAGTAAGTTTTCGAAAACTGCCTGATCGTCCAGGTGTAGCAGCATCGATATGTTTAGCATTAGCTGAAAATAATTTACTTATCGATACTATTGTTCAGTCTGAAAGAATTTCCTCTTTAAAAACTAAGGATATTAGTCTTACAATGAATAAACAAGATAGAGAAAAAGCTAACTTAGTTTTTGAGGCCTTAACAAAAAAATTACCCGGATCATACATTGAAGATGGCCCTGCTATAGCCAAAGTAAGTACTGTAGGAGCGGGAATGGCATTTAAGGTTGGAACGGCTGGAAAAATATTTAGAGCATTGGCTGACCAAAATATCAATATTGAAATGATTGCCACTAGTGAAATCAGGACTTCATGTATTGTCTTAGAAAAAGATTGTGACAAAGCAGTTAATGCGATTCATAATCATTTCGAATTAGAAAAATAAGTTCTTTTTAATTATTTCTTGCCAATTTTTGTCTTAATTTTTTGATTCTATCCCTCAAATTTGCTGCTTCTTCAAAATTTAACTCTTTTGCAGCATCTTTCATTTTAATTTCTAACTTTTCTATTAAGTCAGGCAATTCTTCGAGCAAACATTGATTATCACTGGAACTGAGAATTGCGTCAGTTTTGTTATTAACTATATTTATTAAATCTTTAGATAAACCACCAGCATCTAGTTTTCTGGAAAGTTCTAGAAAAGATAATATTGAATTTTCTATTTTTTTGCCTGCAGGTTTTGGAGTAATACCATTGACTTGGTTATATTTTTTTTGAATAGTTCTTCTTCTTTCAGTTTCAGATATTGCTCTTTTCATTGAATCTGTGAAGTTATCTGCATAAAGCAAGGCAACACCTTCAACATGTCTGGCAGCTCTTCCTATTGTTTGAATCAATGACCTTTCTGCCCTCAGAAAACCTTCTTTATCAGCATCTAAAATGGCAACTAAGGATACTTCAGGAAGATCTAGTCCCTCTCTTAATAAATTAACTCCTACCAAAACATCATATTCGCCCATTCTAAGGTCTTGAATAATTTCAATTCTTTCAATTGAATGGATTTCGGAATGCAAATATCTAACTCTTACTTTATTTTCAGATAAAAAATCAGTTAGATCTTCAGCCATTCTCTTAGTAAGTGTTGTCACAAGCACTCTTTGATTCTTTTCAGCTCGAATTCTTATTTCAGATAACAGATCTTCTATTTGGCCTTCACTAGGTCTTACATCAATTACCGGGTCTAATACCCCAGTTGGTCTTATAACTTGCTCAATAAATTCACCATCACATTGATCTAATTCCCATTGACCGGGGGTTGCACTTATAAATAATGTCTGTTTTGATTTTTCCCAAAACTCTTCACATTTTAAAGGTCTATTATCTGCAGCACTTGGCAATCTAAAACCATGATCTATTAAAACTTTTTTTCTAGATTGATCACCGTTGTACATCGCATGAAGTTGAGGACATGTTACATGACTCTCATCAACTACCAACAACCAATCTTTGGGAAAGTAATCTATTAAGCATTCTGGCGGTGAACCTTCCTCCCTACCTGATAAATGACGAGCATAATTCTCAACTCCATTACAATAACCAACCTCTTTAAGCATTTCTAAATCATATTTTGTACGTTGTTCTAGACGTTGAGCCTCTAATAATTTTCCTTCGTATGTAAATTTATCGAGTTGAGTTTTTAATTCACTTCTAATTGCACTTATTGCACTCTCAAGTCTTTCTTTTGGAGTCACAAAATGCTTCGCTGGGTAAACGCTAACTTGTTCCAAACTTTCAAGTATTTCTCCTGTAGTAGGGTCAACATATCTAATAGCTTCGACTTCATCACCAAATAACTCAATTCTTATTAATCTATCTTCATAAGCTGGACCGATTTCTAAAACATCACCTTTAATTCTGAATCTACCTCTAGTAATTTCAATATCATTTCTAGTATATTGATTTTCAACGAGAGACCTCAAAGAAGAACGTAGATTTATTGATTTTCCCACTTCAAATTTAACTGCAGCTTTTAAATACTCACTCGGTATACCAAGACCATAAATACAACTTATTGAGGCTACAACAATTACATCTTTTCTTTCAAATAATGAGCGTGTTGCAGAATGCCTAAGCATATCTATTTCTTCATTAATTGAAGCAGTTTTGGCTATGTAAGTATCACTTACAGGTACATAAGCTTCAGGTTGATAATAATCGTAGTAAGAAATGAAGTACTCAACAGCATTTTTTGGAAAAAATTCCCTTAATTCATTACATAGTTGTGCAGCCAACGTTTTGTTATGGGCTAAAACAAGTGCTGGTCTTCCTGTTTGTTGAATTACATTGGCAATGGTAAATGTTTTACCAGTTCCAGTAGCTCCTAAAAGAGTCTGAAACTGTTTACCATTATTTACGCCTTTAACTAATTTTTTAATAGCTTCTGGTTGATCTCCATTTGGTTCGTAAGGAGCTTGAAGCTTATAGTTGTTCATCAAGCTAGTAGCTAAAGGATATTGCTATACTAAGAAATTTTTTCTCCAATTATTGAATTTTTCAAAGATTCTTTTAAGCCCCTAACAACCGCAATCATTGATATTAAATCATCTAATTTATTAACTACAGATCCAACGCCAACTGCTGAGGCTCCAGAGGATATTGCTAGTGGACAAGTTACTTGGCTTAATCCAGAGGCACTCATGATTGGTATATTCAGAGATTGTTTCTTAAATTCTTGATGAATAGCATAGGTAGCTGCAAGAGTTGGTACTGATTTTTCAAAAAAACCTTGAATTCCTGGAGAGTAAGGAGTAGAACTGGTACCACCTTCTGTTTGAATAATATCAACGCCTTCTTCCACTAGCTTTACAGCAAGATCAACTTGTTTATCAATAGGCATAGTATGAGGAACAGTTACTGATAAAGGAAAATTAGGCAATAAATCCCTCGTCTCTTTTGTAATGTTTAAAACTTTTTTATCTGAAAAATGAATGCCTTTTTCATAAAAAGTATCGTAATTTCCTATCTCAATTAATGATGCTCCTGCTTTTACACAATCTTGAAAAGATCGAGGCACTACTGAACTAACACAAACGGGTAGTGTTGAATTCTTAAGTGCTAAATCAACGAGTTCAGGTTTACAAGCAATATCGACAAGATCTGCACCTCCTAATGAAGCAGCCTCAACAATTATTTTCACAGATTGAACATCGAAATTATTCAATCCTGAAATAACTTTGAGTAAGGATTTGCTTCTTAACTCTTCTTTGATTTTTTGTGGCAAAAGATTAATCAGACTCATTTACTTAATGAATTTATTACCCGATTGTGACATTGTTTTAGTAAAACAGTGCATTTTTTAAAAAATATTATCTGAGCAACACAAAATGACTGATAAAAAATTAAGTCAGAAAAATTGGTCATCATGGCATCATCAGCTTCATAAGGAGATTCTTACCAAAAAAATATTAATTCCCAAAGGATCCAATATTTTAATAAGTGTTTCGGGGGGTCAAGACTCAATGGCCTTATTAACCCTAATTAATGACCTAAAAAAACTACATAATTGGTCTATTAGTGTTTGGCATGGTGATCATCAGTGGCACGAAAAATCATCACTATATGCTCTTGAATTAAAAGATTATTGCGAAGATAAAAATATTTCATTCTCTTTTGATCAAGCAAATAAAGAAAGTATTTCTTCAGAAGAAAAAGCACGAGAATGGAGATATAAAAAATTATGTGAAAGAGCCAAAACTTTATTAAATAAAAACCAGCAAAAACATAATATTTATTTGTTAACTGGTCACACGAGTAGTGATAATGCAGAAACATTTATCCTCAATTTATCTAGAGGAAGCAATTTTGCAGGTCTGAGTAATATTGAGAGTAAAAGATTAATAGAAAATCAAATTTTTTTAATAAGACCAATATTAATTTTCAGTAGGGAAGATACAAAACAATTTTGCAATGATATGAAGATCCCAGTCTGGGAAGATCCTACAAATTCAGATCTTAAATTAAAAAGAAATTTAGTAAGAAAAAAAATTATTCCTACCTTAGAAGTCATCTATCCTGGTTGTTCTGAAAGGATAAATAATTTTTCCCAAAAAATGAGCAAATACAATAATGAACGTAATGATCTTAGTGAACTAGCGTATTTATATTGTAAAGATGTTAAAGGTATCGATAGGAATCTCCTAAATGGTATGTGTATTGAAGCGAGGTGCACAATCTTAAATAGATTTTTAAAAGAAATATCTGCAAAGCAATGTAGTTCTAAAAATCTGACAAAATTAGCAACTTCAATTTATGAAAAAAATAAAGGTCAAATTAATCTGCAAGAGTTTTTAAAAATTGTTTGGGATAAAAACTATATAAATTTTGAAAAAAGTTAAGATGTTACAGCAGATCTTCTTCTTCTTGTTCTACCTTCAAATGAATCTTCTGTAGCAGTCTCAGCTGATGGATTCTGTGAAACTTTTGGACTTTTTTGGGTATTTTGTGGGTTATTTGAACTATTAGGATGATTATTGTTTGATTTCTTATGGAAATTATTATTATTTCTATTTCTATTGGAGAAATTTTGCTCTTCGGTAATCTTTGGAATATAAGCACGAGTTCCACTTGGAGCAGGTTGAACTAAACACAAAATAAGTGGTTCAACTTGTAATTCTCTTCTCATTCTTCTCGATAAACCATTTTCAATTTCTCTTTGTACACCAATCCAATCTACCTCAAAATTATTCGGCCCAGTTTGTCTGGATAATTGTTTCCATCTATTTTCTAAGACCCAGCTTATTTCTCGTTCTGTCCACATAGACATTTTTCTTGGCTCTGCAGTAGTAACAACTCCTCTTAAATTAACTCTGGGAGGCGCAACCATCTTCCCATCTGTACTAATAGGAGCTAAAACAGTTACTACACCATCCCCAGCTAATTGCTGCCTTTCCTTTAATACTCGAGCATCTACTATCCCATTTCGTGAGTTATCAAGCAGTTCAACACCAGCTTTTACAGGATCACCCTTTTGAATAGAATTAGGTGTTAACTCAACTACATCTCCATTTTCAATAATTAAAATATTGTCCTTTGGAACCCCCATAGTTTGTGCACTCTTGCCATGACAAACAAGCATTCTATGTTCTCCATGAACAGGAACAAAAAACTTAGGTTTTGCGAGTGCCAACATTAACTTTTGATCTTCTTGAAAACCATGACCAGAAACATGAATATTCTCACCCTTTCCATAAACAACCTTTGCTCCGAGTTTCATTAATCTATCTATTGTATTAACAACAGAAATAGTATTACCAGGAATTGGGCTGGCTGAAAATATTACAGTATCAGTAGTCTTAAGACGAACATGCTGATGTTCACCACGAGAGATTCTGCTTAACGCTGCTAGGGGTTCTCCTTGACTACCCGTCATTAATAATAAGGTCTCCCTATCTGGCAAATCTCTAATTTGCTTGATAGGAACAAACAAATCATCTGGGCATTTCATATAACCAATATCTCTCGCCTTAGCAATAACATTTATCATCGATCTACCTAACAAACCGACCTTTCTTCCATGTTTCATGGCCAATTCTAAGATCATTGTCACTCTATGAACAGAACTAGCAAAAGTGGTAAGGATAACTCGTTCTTTTGCCTCTGCAATATGTTTTTCTAAAGAGGGATAGATAGTCTTCTCAGAAGGACAAAAACCTGGAACTTCGGCATTAGTAGAATCACTGAACATGCATAAAACACCCTTCTCTCCGTAATGCACCATTCTTTCAATATCAAATTGCTCTCCATCTACTGGCATATGATCAAACTTAAAATCTCCCGTGAAAATAATTGTGCCAACAGGTGTTGTAACTGCTAAAGAAAAGCTATCGCAAATAGAATGGGTATTTCGAATAAATTCAACAGAAAAATGTTGTCCTACTTTTACAACATCTCTTGGATTTACTGTCTGTATAGTTGTTCTATCAGATACCCCTGCTTCCTCCATTTTTCCTCTAAGCATTGACATTGCCAGTCTTGGGCCATAAATAATCGGAATATTAAAATGCTTTAGATGATGAGAAATACCTCCAATATGATCTTCATGCCCGTGAGTGACAATCATTCCTTTTATTCTTCTTTGATTTTCTTTTAAAAAAGTTGTATCAGGCATAACAACGTTTACGCCATGCATACCATCAGATGGGAAAGCTAGGCCAGCATCAACAAGCATTAATTCATCACCATATTCAAAAACGCAAGTGTTTTTTCCTATTTCATGTAGTCCTCCAAGAGGTATTACTCGTAGAGCTGGCGTATTACTTTTAGATCTAGATGAATCATGAGTAGATCTATTTACAGTTGAATTTGTACTTGATTGCATAATTTTGAAATTTATGAAGGCCTGCTTGTAATCAAATAAGGTTTATTTAAATTTAATTATCAAGTTAAATATAATCCCTATTATAGGGAATTCAGGATAAAAGATAGTTGCTTTTTCATGTCATTGGTTAAAGGTGACAAAGGACTTCTAGGATTACCTACATCCCATCCCGATAGCTCCAAAGCAGCCTTAATTGGGATTGGATTAGTAGTCATAAAGAGTGCTTTGAAAAGAGGCTGAAGTTTTTCATGAATAGCAAGAGCATTGGAAACCTTTCCACTTTGAAAAGAATGAATCATCTCTTTCAATTGCAATCCAACTAAATGACTTGCAACACTTACTACTCCTACAGCACCTACAGATAACATTGGAAGCAACAATGAATCGTCGCCACTATATACAGAGAGTTCAGAGCCACAAATAGCTCTTAGTTCTGTTACTTCTTCTATTCTACCGCTTGCAGCTTTAATACTGAGAATATTTGAGAAATCCATAAGTTTCTTCACAGTATCAGGTAATAAATTGCATCCAGTCCTGCCAGGAATGTTGTAGAGCATAAGAGGCAAATCCTTTGCAGATTTAGCAATAGAACTGAAATGTTTATAAAGACCTTCTTGAGGCGGCTTATTGTAATAAGGAACAACGACCAAAGCACCGTCGGCACCAGAGTCGTAAGCTTTTTTTGTAGCTTCCACAGCTTCGCTTGTACAATTGCTACCAGTGCCAACTATTACTTTACAGCTTGCATCCAAAGATCCTTTTACCGCAATAAATAAATCATGCTGTTCCGCCCATGAAAGAGTCGGAGATTCTCCAGTAGTACCGCACAACACAATTCCATCGGAACCGTTCTCAAAAAGATAATTTGAAAGTTTTATAGCTAGTTCATAATCTACATCTCCATTCTCAGTGAATGGAGTAACCATTGCAGTCAATATTCTTCCAAATAGTGGATTATTACACTCAGTTTTGTCTGTAATCATTTTTTTGGAATTAATAACTCAGCTATTTGAACAGCATTCAGAGCTGCTCCTTTTCTTATTTGATCTCCACATAACCATAATTCTAATCCATGAGGCTGACTTATATCAGTTCTTAGCCTGCCAACAGCAACATTATCCCTTCCCATAACGTCATTTGGCATAGGAAATCTATTATTTTTGTAATCCTCAATAATTTCAATTCCAGGAGATTTTTTTAATTCTTCAAGAGCATCTTTAGGCTCAACTACATCGGCAAATTCAATATTGATCGATTCAGAATGTGCTCTCAGTACTGGGACTCGAACACATGTAGCAGAGAGCTTTAAATCAGCAATATTTAATATTTTCCTTGTCTCATTAACCATTTTCATCTCTTCTTCGCAGTAATTATTTGAAAGCATAGGGGAATTATGTAAAAACAAATTAAAAGCAAGGGAGTATGGCAAAACTTCACTTTTTTGAGGATTTCCTTGAAGATATTGTTCAGTTAAAAGTTTTAGTTCCTCCATCGCCAGTTGGCCTGCACCACTGACAGATTGATATGTTGAGACAATAACTCTTTGAATAGTCGAAAGTTTGTTTAATGGAGCTAAAACTAATGTCAACAAAATGGTAGTGCAGTTTGGATTCGCTATTACCCCATCATGATTAAGTACGTCACTAGCATTAACTTCAGGGACTATAAGAGGAACGTTCTTATCTAATCTGAAAGCACTTGAATTATCTATCAGTAAAGCATTTTGATCAATAATGGTAGACAACCATTTTTTTGAAATACTTCCGCCAGCTGAAGCCAAAACTAAATCAAGATTCTTAAATTCTTCCTTAGTTGTTTTTTTTGTAACTAATTCTTCATCTTTCCAAATAATTTTTTTTCCTTCTGACCGCTCTGATGAAAGCAAGACCAATTCTGATATTGGGAAATCACGTTGTTCAAGAATTTTTAGCAATTCAGATCCCACAGCACCTGAAGAACCTAAAACAGCAACTTTTAATGGCCTATTAGGCAAATACGGAGATTGTCTCACACTTTAAAATGATTTTTATAAATAGATTGACTATTTTTTTTACTTTATCAAAAAATTAACTTTCAAGGAAATCACATAATGTGAAATAATTAAGATTCGGTTCATAGTAATAACTTAGAAAAACATGGCTAAAGATGCACTAATAGTCAAAACAACTCCTCTGCCTCAAAGTAGAATTTCATTCGAATTAGAAATACCATCTGAGACATGCAAAACGTGTGTAAATGAAACAATCAGTTCTATCAGTCGTTCGGCTAAAATTCCGGGATTTAGACTTGGTAAGATTCCTAAACAAGTCTTAATCCAAAGAATTGGCATCACACAATTACATGCTTCTGCTCTGGAAAAAATTATTGATAAATCATGGCAAGAAGCGTTAAAAATAAAATCTATAGAGCCACTAAGTGAGCCAGAATTGGTAGATGGATTTGAATCTTTACTTGCAAAGTTTAGTCCTGAAAAATCACTTAAGGTTACTCTTCAAACTGATGTTGCCCCAGAATTAAAACTTAAAAAATCCAAAGGACTAAGTGTTGAAATATCAAAAACAAAGTTTGATCCTAAGTCAATAGATGAAGCGCTAGAAAAATCTAGAAATCAGTTTGCAAACATTATTCCAGTTACCAATAGAGCAGCAAAATTAGGAGATATTGCTGTAGTTAGTTTCAAAGGAAAATATAAAGATTCTGGTAAAGAGATTGATGGTGGAACAAGTGAATCAATGGATCTTGAGTTAGAAAAGAACAAAATGATTCCCGGTTTCGTTGAGGGAATCGTAAAGATGAAAATTGGTGATACTAAAACACTTAACCTTAAATTTCCTGAAGATTATTCTCATGAGGATTCAAGAGGCAAAGAGGCAATCTTTGAAGTAAATCTTAAGGATCTTAAGGAAAAAGAATTGCCTGAACTTAATGACGATTTTGCAAAACAGTCTGGCAACAAAGAATCATTAAAAGAGTTAAAGAAAGATATTGAAAAGCAACTTAAAGACAATTTTGAAAAAACTCAAAAAGATATCAAAATTGAAGCTTTATTAGATGCCTTAACAAACGAATTGGTTGCTGAAATTCCAAAATCTATGATTGATATAGAAGTGAGGAATAATATTGAACAAACCGCTCAAAGATTTGCTCAACAAGGTCTTGATGTTAAATCTACTTTCACTCCGGAATTAGTTAAGTCATTAGCAGAGTCCACAAGGCCTCAAGCTGAAAAAAATGTTCAAAGAAATTTAGCTTTAAAAGCATTAGCTGAAACAGAAAACATAAAAGTTGAGAAAGATGAAATTGATTTAAAAATGAAAGATTATGAAGATGCAATCTCTCAATCTTCAAAACAAATAGATATTAAAAAATTAACAGAAGTAATAACTAACGATTTACTCAAAGAAAAATTAATAATTTGGCTTGAAGAAAATTCTGAAGTAAAAGAAAAAACTACAAAAACTTCTAAAGCTACCAAAACCTCCAAAACAACAAAAGCCACAAAAACTGCGACAAAAACTACAAAAACTACAAAAACTACAAAAACTCAAAATAAAAAAGAAAAAAAATAATTTATGAAATTTCCTACTAATTAAACAAAAACCCCTTAAATTATTTATAAGACGAAAACTAATTTGTGAACTCAGAAAAAAAACATTTAATCCAAAGCTCAATAAGTTCTTACGAAAGTAATAATAAAACTATTGCTGCTGTTCCTACCGTTATAGAACAATCAGGTAGAGGAGAAAGAGCTTTTGATATATATTCAAGACTATTGAGGGAGAGAATAATTTTTTTAGGTACTGGAATTAATGATCAAGTATCTGACTCACTTGTTGCACAATTATTATTTCTTGAAGCGGAAGATCCCGAAAAAGACATACAAATATATATCAATTCTCCTGGAGGCTCAGTAACTGCAGGAATGGCCATATACGATACTATGCAACAAATATCCCCTGATGTAGTGACAATATGCTTTGGAGTAGCGGCAAGTATGGGGGCATTTCTACTTTCTGGAGGAGCAAAGGGGAAAAGATTGGCTTTACCTAATTCTAGGATTATGATTCATCAACCTCTGGGAGGTGCACAAGGTCAAGCAGTAGAGATTGAAATACAAGCTAAAGAAATACTTTTTCTCAAGAAAACATTAAATTCGCTTTTAGCAGAACATACTGGTCAACCTTTAGAAAAAATTAATGAAGATACAGAAAGAGATTACTTTTTATCTCCCTCAGAAGCAGTCGAATATGGATTAATTGATAAAGTTATCAAAAAGTGACAAGGAATACTGATTTTTTAAGAATATGATGACGAATCGATATTTATAAGCAATCCTAGTGAATAGGGAATATTTAACACCTTTCACTTTAAAAACTTATAATCGATGGCTAAATTCGACGCCCATCTTAAATGTTCATTTTGCGGGAAATCACAAGACCAAGTAAGAAAGCTTATAGCTGGTCCTGGGGTTTATATCTGTGATGAGTGCATAGACCTTTGTAATGAAATTCTCGATGAAGAACTACTTGATAATCAAGCGAACACAAACAACTCTCCGCAAGTAAAAAAGAAATTACCAACTGATAATCCAAAAAAATCTGTTCCTTTAGAATTAACCTCAATTCCTAAGCCATTAGAAATTAAAAGTTTTCTAGATAATCAAGTTGTTGGACAAGAATCTGCAAAAAAAATATTATCAGTAGCCGTATACAATCACTACAAGCGATTAGCTTGGAAAGTTAAAGAAGACAGTAAAAATAGCAATTCAACAGATTCACAAGCAACTAAATTACAAAAATCAAATATTTTACTCATCGGCCCTACTGGAAGTGGAAAAACATTATTGGCGCAAACTTTAGCAGAGTTTCTGGATGTTCCTTTTGCAGTAGCTGATGCAACGACTTTGACAGAAGCTGGATATGTTGGGGAGGATGTTGAAAACATACTTTTAAGACTTCTACAGAAATCAGAAATGAATGTAGAACTAGCTCAAAAAGGAATTATTTATATTGATGAAATAGATAAAATTGCAAGAAAAAGCGAGAATCCTTCAATTACTAGAGATGTCTCTGGTGAAGGGGTACAGCAAGCATTATTAAAAATGCTTGAAGGAACAATTGCTAATGTGCCACCTCAAGGCGGAAGAAAACATCCTTATCATGACTGCATCCAAATTGATACGAGTCAAATATTATTTATTTGCGGGGGAGCTTTTATAGGTTTAGAGGATATCGTTCAAAAGCGTATGGGTAAACACTCTATAGGATTTACCACCAATTCAGATCAAAACAAAGTTGATACAAAAAAAATAGTAGACCCAAGAGATTCCCTGAAAAATTTAGAATTAGATGACTTAGTGAAATATGGCCTAATTCCAGAATTTATTGGAAGAATTCCGGTTTGTGCTGTATTAGATCGTCTTACTAAAGAAACTTTAGAATCTATTTTGACTCAACCAAGAGATGCATTAGTAAAGCAATTCAAAACTTTGCTAAGTATGGATAATGTTGAATTATCATTTGAGCCTGATTCTGTTGAAGCGATAGCAAATGAAGCATATAAAAGAAAAACAGGTGCAAGAGCATTAAGATCAATAATTGAAGAGCTAATGCTAGACATAATGTACACTTTGCCTTCTGAAGAAAATGTAAAAGAATTCACAATTACGAAAAAAATGGTAGATAATTTGTTCTCATCTAAAATTGTTAAACTACCTTCAGGATCAAAAAGAATCATTAAAGAGTCTGCATAAAATTAGAGTTTAATTTTTTTAATTGAATCCCTAATTTTTCTAATTAATGAAAAATAAATGCCAAATATACATAAGCCTTTTCATCAAAAATATAGACCAAACAACTTAGACGAACTGGTTGGGCAAAAATTTATATCCATTACACTCAAACAAGCACTATTAACAAAAAAAATTGCTCCTGCATATCTTTTTAATGGTCCAAGAGGCACTGGAAAAACATCAAGTGCAAGAATATTTGCAAAATCTCTAAATTGCCAGGCATTCGACCAACCTACGATAACTCCTTGTTGTAAATGTGACTTATGTAGACAAATTACAGATGGGAGCGCTCTAGATATTATCGAGATTGATGCAGCATCAAATACAGGAGTAGAAAATATAAGAGAAATTATAGAAAGAGCGAGATTTGCACCTACTCAAGCGAGATGGAAAGTATATGTTATTGATGAATGTCATATGCTTTCAACGGCAGCTTCAAATGCTTTACTAAAAACTATTGAAGAACCGCCCTCAAGAGTTGTATTTATCCTTGCGACGACAAATCCTGAGAGAGTATTAAATACAATAAAAAGTAGATGCCAAAAGTTTGATTTTAGAAGAATAAGCCCTAGTGATATTTTTCAACATTTATCAGAAATCGCCGAAAAAGAATCCATTAAGTACGAAGTTCAGGCGTTAAAAATGATTGCAAAAAGGTCTAATGGAGGTATGAGAGATGCACAAAGCCTCCTTGAACAATTGAATCTTTTACCAGAAGGGATAACAATTAATAATATCCAAAACCTCCTAGGAGAAGTATCAGAAAGTGAATTAACAAATCTGATTAAATCATTGGTTGAGAATAATCCAGAGTCATTAATTGACACCTGCAACAAATTATATGATGCCGGAAACGAACCTCTTCAAATAATTATCGGATTATTGAATATAACAAGAGATCTACTATTACACACTACTAATAATAAATATTCAGATCTTTATTATACGTCTGATGAATTTCGAGATGAGTTAGATAAAATCTCAAAAACAATAAATAAATCAACAATAATTAATTGGCATAATAATCTGAGAAATATTGAATATCAAATCAAATCAAGTGATAATCCAAGGCTTTGGTTTGAAATACATTTAACTGGTCTTCTGGATAGTCAAGAGATAAATAGTTTTGAAAATAAACAAGAAAGTAAAAATAATACGACTGAGGAGAAGCATGAAAGTAGAAAAAACATTCCAATTAATAAAGAAAATATTTCAGATGAGATTCCAAAACCAAGTATCCAAGAAGAGATAACTCACAAGGAATTGATCGAAAAAAAAGACGAAAAATTAGAAAAATTTGAAGTTCTTGAAAAAGAAAGTATTGAAAATATTTCTGAAAATAACCAAAATAATCCTGGATCAAATTTAAAAGATAAATGGGAATTAATTCTTTCTAAAGTAGAGTTACCATCAACAAGAATGTTACTTTCACAACAAGCCGAACTTGAAAGTTTTGATTCGGAGAAAATCACAATTGCATTATCTCCAAACTGGGAAAATATGATAAAAAGCAGAAAAGTTATAATTGAAAATACTGTAAAAAAGATATTTGGAGATGGAATAATACTTAATTTTTCAACCAAACAATTAAATAAAAGTAACCCAACAAACACTCCAGAAATAACCCAAAATGAAGTAAATAATTTCCGACCAATAAAAAAAATAGAACCAAAAACTAATTCGTCAACAAAAATATCTAACGAGGAAACTTATGATGATAGTTCAAAAAACTTAGCAAATTTTTTTAATGGAGAAATTATAGACCTTGATGAATAAATTAAACTCCAGTATGAAGAGTTTTTCGCCAGAGTATCTTTTTGGGAAAAATAGACATCTTTATTGTTACCCAAGGGATTACTAAAAACCAATGTGATAAATAAAAAACCGATACAAATACCATCAAAAAATTGCTTTTTTGCAATACAGGTACTTCGCTTTTACAAGAAGAACCGTACCAAAAAGCAATTCCAGATAACATAAAAGCTGTAAATGAAATAGGCCAGTAAATTGGTGAATCTAATAAAGCAATACTGAAAACTAAATCAAAAATAGAAATGATTGGTAATGCATATTGCAAGATGAAAAAGTAAGTTAAATCAAATTTCTGCAAATAATCAATTTTATTAGTAAATAATTGATCTCCATAATCAAAGAATCTTTGCAAACCCCCCTCTGCCCATCTTTGCCTTTGCGCTAATAAAGCATTTAAATTCTCAACTGCTTCCTCCATGACTGGAGGATCCCATAAGATTCCAATTCTAGATTTTGATAATAATAATCTTAAACTCAAATCAAGATCATCTGTAACTGTATCTTCATTAAAAGAACCACATGCCAATAATGTTTCTTTCTTAATTAATTGGCCATTTCCCCTTAATTCAGAAACTCCAGCAACTGATAATCTTCCATATTGAAAGATTGCATCCATAGCCATCTCCATTGACTGACAGGAAGTTAAAAAATTCTTACTTACATTTGTTACTGATTTTCTTAGTTGAACTGCAGACCAATCACCCTCTTCTACAAAACTAAATAACCTTATCAAAGAATCTTGTTTTAATTCAGCATCAGCATCCAAAACTAATAACCATTCACCATGAGTAAACTTCAAGGCATAATTCAAAGCTCCTGACTTTCCTCCTCCTGCATTTGGAGAACGACTTATGACTTTTAGCTTGTCATATTGTCTAGATAATCGATCTAAAATTAAAGGCGTCTTATCAGAACTACCATCATCGATTATGTAAATATTTAATTTATTTGTTGGATAATCTAAACTAAATAATCTTTCAACTAATCTTGATATGACATTCTCTTCATCTCTAGCTGCGACTAAAATATCAAGCACAGGTAACTCTTTATTGCTAATTCTTCTGCTTACAGTATTTAAAACGTTGTTCCTTTTGAAATTTCTAGAAATAACTATTAAACCGTAAAAAACAATCACAAAAGAAAGAGTCAATATAATGTAAAAGAAATTTTCGATATTGTAAGCATGAGGAATAAAAGCTACTAAAAAACAAGCACTAAGAAATATAAACGACTTCAATCTTCGATTTTTATAAAAACCCTTACTCATAAAAGTAAATTGTTAATTACTTAACTTTCATTGAGACAATATCTCAAATTTTTTTAGTTTTGCATTTCGATAGTAATGATTCAATATTTGTTCATAAGAGAATCCTAATTTAGCCATTTCAATTGCTCCTGACTGAGATAAACCTACACCATGACCGAAGCCTCCTCCTCTCAAAAGCCATAAATCATCATTTAATTTATTAATAGTAAACAAATTACTAGGTATAAAATTTAATACCCGTCGAATATCATCTTTAACAAGAACAATAGATTTATTACCCTTGTCCGTTTGTATTTCCAATTTTGTCACTCTGCCACTAGACCCACGTTCAATAGAATTTAAATCCAAAACATCTTCATTAATATTTATAAGTTTGTTTTTAATTAACTTTTCTTTAATTTCAAGACTAGAAATTTTCTTATTCCATCGAAAAAGAGAATGATTACTCCCATAAAACTGTTCTTTATCAAAATCTAAAAAATTATTTAAATCAGATTCATTTGTAATTGGAAGTTTAAAAATTTTATTTAATGATTTAGAACCATCAATGATTGAATTGAAATAAGAATAATCTTGAATTTGCCAAGACTCGCCTGCAGTAGCAGATACTCCACCATTAGAACCATGGTAAAAAGCATTTATTGGTTGATTTTCATGAGTGAGAATTAAATTTGAAGTTTCGTCTATGGCTTTTTGTACGTTTTTATATGAAATTTCAGAAGGCTTATAAACTTGGCATTGAGTGCTTATACATAAATGATATTTATCCATATTAAATCTATCAGAATTAAATATGCCCCAAGTTCTTGCAATAACTGCTTGAGCCTTGAGTGCTTCTAAAGGAGAATTCGGTCCAATTTCATATGGCAAAACACCTGCCAAATAGTCATCAAATTCAATTTTTTGAACTAATGTCCAAGTTCCATATGAATCTTTTATTAAATAAAAATTTTTACCAAAATTAACACCATTTATTTTTATTTCCTCTTGAGCATAAATATATATAGGTCCTTCGAGTTTCATAACACTATATTCACTTCTAAGAACAGGAGTAATTTGAAAGTCTTTTCTTTTTCTGAAAATCTTATTTTTTAATTCAAACTCTGGCAGATCATCTTGAAATGGAATCCATACTTCCCAATTTTTAGGGTAGGCAACAGTCGTCTCAAATCCTTTATCTCTTAGTTTCTCTGATTGTTTTTTTGCCGATTCATAGCTAGCAAAAGGACCAAAAACAATTCTTTCAATTGTTTTTGGATTTTTGACGGGAATATCCGCCCAGGTAATATTTATCTGTTTTGATTTATGTTTAATACCGTTGGACGATATCAAGTTTAAAAAACCTTTATTAGTTGTAAAGTTTATATTCTTTTTCTCCGAAAAACTATCATTCTCCCCGCCTAAATATTGCTTTAAACCAATTAAAAATTTTCCTTTTTTAATTTCATTATGGAGTTCAACCTTTAGCAATTCTTCTCCTTTTGCATTTGAAATAAATTTAGTGTTTATTATTAAAAGAGAAATACAGCCTAAAAATAAGTTTAAAAAGGCAAATTTAAGTTTCATAAATTAGAACTTTCCTTATCAATTAAAAACTTTAATTTGCACCAATGCGTATAAAGGTTTAGATTATCCTAATTAAACACATTTGACTTAAATGTCTAAACTAAAAACTCGTAAATCAGCTGCCAAAAGATTTAAAGCTACTGCGACGGGTAAATTCATGAGAAGAAGAGCTTTCCATAATCATTTACTTGATCATAAAAGCTCAAAATTAAAAAGACATCTATCAACAAAAGCCGTAGTTGATGAAAGAGATGCTGATAATGTAAGATTAATGATTCCATACGCATAAATCTTTAACCAATTTTTATTAGATATTCATGGCACGGGTAAAAAGAGGCAACATAGCCAGAAAAAGAAGAAACAAAATCTTAAATCTTGCAAAAGGTTTTAGAGGCGGCAACAAAAATCTTTTCAGAACCGCAAACCAAAGAGTGATGAAAGCTCTTTGTAATGCTTATAGGGATAGAAGAAGAAGAAAAAGAGATTTTAGAAGACTTTGGATCTCTAGAATTAACGCATCTGCGAGGATAAATGGAACAAACTATAGCAAGTTAATAAATGGCATGAAAAATTCAGAAATTATCATTAACAGAAAAATGCTTGCTCAATTAGCCTTAAACGATCCTAAGTGTTTTGAAAAAATTGTTTCTTCCGTTAGTAAGTAGAAAAAAGAATATAATCTAGAAAAGTAATTATAAATAATGGAAATATCTTCCTTTCAATCTTATTTAATAATTCTTTTTGTTGTATTAATAATAATTTCTATTTTTGTATTCAGACAATTTCTAAAAACAAGAAGTGAAGAATTAAATTTAGTAAAATTCGAGCAGAAAGGTTTAGATTCTCTCACTCAAGCTACAGAATTATATGAATTTGGGTCTATTCAGATAAAAAAAAGATTATATTCTGAAGCTACTAAAACTTTTTTAAAAGCAATTGAAAATTATGAAAATGAACCTGATGAAGCCAAAGCGATAATAAATAATGCTTTAGGATTTTCTTATGCTGCTCAAAATGAATTTAAGAAAGCAATTAAACACTATAACTCTGCAATAAAATCACTTCCAGAATATCCTATAGCCCTAAATAACCTCGCATCAGCACAACAGCGTTTACTTGAGTACGACTTGGCATATGAAACTTATCAAAAGGTTTTGGTGATAGATCCAAAAAACAAAACAGCAATTAAAAAAAGTAAGGAGTTAGAAAAAAGAAACAATTATAAACCTTATAAAGGTATTAAAGATAAGGGATTCTAAATATGGAAAATTATTCTTCTTTACTAATTGGTGGAAAACAATTTTCCAGTAGATTAATGGTTGGTACTGGCAAATACAAATCTACTCAAGATATGGTAGAAAGTTTGTCAAATTCTGAAACGGAAATTATAACCGTCGCTGTTAGAAGAATTAAAAATGATCAGACCGGAGAAAATTTACTCGAAAAGATCAACTGGGAAAAATACTGGATGCTTCCTAATACAGCTGGTTGTGTTAATTCCGATGAGGCAGTCAGAATAGCAATTTTAGGTAGAGAACTTGCAAAATTATCTGGTCAAGAAGAAAATAATTTTGTGAAGTTAGAAGTTATTCCTGACAAAAAGTATTTGCTACCAGATCCAATAGAAACTCTTAAAGCAGCCGAAATTTTAATAAAAAAGGGTTTCGCTGTACTACCTTATATCAATGCAGATCCTATTCTTGCAAAAAGACTAGAAGAAATAGGTTGTGCAACTGTAATGCCATTGGGCTCGCCCATAGGCTCCGGGCAAGGTTTGTTAAATTTATCAAATATAAGGATAATTATTGAGAATGCAAAAGTGCCAGTAATAATTGACGCAGGAATTGGGGTGCCTAGTGAAGCTTCTCAAGCTATGGAAATTGGAGCTGATGGTGTCTTAATCAATAGTGCAATAGCACAAGCTGCAAATCCTCCTCTAATGGCTCAAGCGATAAATTATAGTGTGAAAGCTGGCAGGCAAGCTTTTCTGGCAGGAAGAATTAAAAAACAAGACTTTGCAGTAGCAAGTTCGCCGGAAAAAAATATATCTATCTAATTCTCTAAATTGAGAAAAGTTTAAAAAGAAAGTAAAAATTTATTATTTGCTTTTATTTATCGTATTAAGAAAGAAGATTTGAAACTATTTACAATGTTTTTTCGCAAAGTGGAAGCACGCTGTAGTAATTTAATAAATATATTATGAATCTTTTAATTCTGGAGTTCTGAGTGAAAGTTATTGTTCTAGGTGGAGATGGTTTTTGCGGTTGGCCTTGTGCGGTGAATTTAGCAGAGCAAAATCATGATGTAATTATTGTCGACAATTTAAGTCGTAGAAAAATTGATATTGATCTAGAGGTAGAATCTTTAACTCCAATTGCTTCGATAACAGAACGACTTTCTGCATGGGAAGAGATTGGAGGTAAGCCTATGAGATTTCTTAATATGGATATCTCTAAACAATATCAAAAATTACTCAATTTGCTCATTGATGAAAAACCAGATTCCGTGATCCATTTTGCAGAACAAAGAGCAGCACCTTACTCGATGAAATCGAGTTTTACCAAAAGATATACAGTAGATAATAATGTTAATGGCACCCACAACCTTCTTGCTGCAATAGTAGAGAGTAATTTAGATATTCATGTTGTTCATTTAGGAACAATGGGAGTCTACGGATATGGATCACATAGAGGTGCAACAATTCCAGAAGGTTATCTAAAAGTTGAAGTTCCACAACCAGATGGAAGCCGCTTTGAAGAAGAAATATTACACCCTGCAAGTCCAGGTAGTGTTTACCATATGACTAAAACTTTAGATCAATTATTATTTCTTTACTACAACAAAAATGATCTTGTAAGGATTACTGATCTACATCAAGGCATTGTTTGGGGAACAAATACAGAAGCAACTTTAAAAGATCCTAGATTGACAAACCGATTTGACTATGACGGAGATTATGGAACTGTTTTAAACAGATTTCTAATGCAAGCTGCAATTGGATATCCATTAAGTGTTCATGGGACAGGAGGGCAAACAAGAGCATTTATACATATAAAAGACTCTGTAAAATGCGTACAACTTGCTCTTGAAAATCCTCCAAAATCTGGAGAAAGAGTCAAAATCTTTAATCAAATGACTGAGAGTCATCAAGTTGGAGAACTAGCTAAAAAAGTTGCTTCTCTAACTGGAGCTGATATCAATTATTTACCAAATCCAAGGAATGAAGCAGTAGAAAATGATCTAATTGTTGATAATAAATGCTTTATAGAATTAGGTTTAAACCCAACGACTCTTGATAATGGCTTATTAGAAGAAGTTGTTGAAGTTGCTAAAAAATACTCCAATAGATGTGATCTTAAGCGCATACCTTGTGTTTCATCCTGGACTAAAAAACAAGCTGAGGCTATAAAGACTAATTAAAATTTCTGAAATAATTACCTTAAGAAAGTGAAAATTGCATTGTTTACTGAAACTTTTTTACCTAAAGTTGACGGCATAGTCACAAGACTGACTAAAACAATTGAATTTTTAATAAAAAATGGTGATGAAGTTATAATTTTTTGTCCAGAGGGGTGTCCAGAATCATATATGGGAGCAACTGTAGTTGGAGTTGCTGCAATGCCATTACCCTTATACCCAGAGTTGAAGCTTGGTTTACCAGGTCCTGCAGTCTCAGATAAGTTAGAAAAATTTAACCCAGATTTGATACATGTTGTTAATCCAGCTGTACTTGGCTTAGGTGGCATATGGTTGGCGAAAACTAATAATATTCCTTTAATTGCTAGCTACCATACTCATCTTCCGAAATATCTGGAACATTACGGTATGGGTATGCTAGAGCCACTTTTGTGGGAATTACTTAAAGCAGCTCATAATCAAGCCTTGTTAAATTTGTGTACTTCCACCGCTATGGTCAATGAATTAAAAGATAAAGGTATTCAAAGGACTGCTCTTTGGCAAAGAGGAGTAGATACTTACAGTTTCAGACCAGATTTAAGAAGTGAGAAAATGAGAGATAAATTATTTGGAAAATATAAAGATGCTAATTATTTATTGATTTATGTAGGAAGATTATCAGCAGAAAAACAAATTGAGAGAATTAAACCAGTCTTAGAAAGTATCCCTAATGCTTGCCTAGCACTTGTAGGTGACGGACCATATAGAAACCAGCTTGAAAAAATCTTCGAAAATACCAAGACTAATTTCATAGGATATTTATCTGGTGATGAACTTGCTAGCGCCTATGCCTCTGGAGATATATTTTTATTTCCCTCTAGTACAGAAACACTTGGTTTAGTTTTACTCGAAGCAATGGCCGCAGGATGTCCAGTTATCGGAGCCAACAAGGGGGGGATTCCAGATATAATTAGCGATGGGATTAATGGTTGTTTATATGATCCAGATGAAAAAGATAATGGGGTACAAAGTTTGATTGAAGCAACAAAAAAAATTCTAGAGAATGAAGATAAAAGAGAAATTATGAGAAAAGAGGCACGAAACGAAGCAGAAAAATGGGATTGGAATCAAGCAACGTTACAACTGCAAAATTATTATTCAGATACGCTCAAAGAAATAGATTAAATTTGATCTAAATTATTATGCTACGTGTGGGGGCGTAGGATTACTATATGAACTTAAAGGAAGTATTAGAGTAGCGATATTTTGATTCTTTTCAGGCCTTTTTTTCTTTGAAAATTTTTTACCAAAGGGTACTCTTATAACATTAGTTCCCTCAATGGAACAAATGTTTGAGTTATCTCCTGAAAAATTATTGACAAAATTTGGTAAATCTACGTTTTTAACTGGCAGGTGCTTAACATTACCAGATTTAAAATCTTTGGTCATAGCTTCAAATACCCCAAAAAATTTGATGCTCGAATATTTTAATAAAAAAATTTAAAAAAATTCTATAAGAAAATATTAAATTTTTATTCTCACTGATAATAACTAAGTAAATATAAGGACGCTAGTCCTTTAAGCACATTTTTTTTCTTCGAAAGTCTCGCCTTGATTTACATTGCAAGAACAAATTAAATTGCGATCGCCATATGCATTATTGATCCTAGAAACTGAAGACCAAAACTTAATAGATGTTGGAGTTTTATAAGGAAAAGAAGCTTTTTCTTTTGAATAAGGATAATGCCAATTATCAGCAATTAACTCTTTCAGCGTATGGGGAGCGTTACTTATTACATTATTATTCTTTAATTCAATATTTTTTTCTATTTCGCTGATTTCTTCTCCAATCAATAGCATAGCCTCGCAAAATCTATCCAATTCAACCAAACTTTCACTTTCAGTAGGCTCTATCATTATCGTCTCTGGAACAGGCCAACTTATAGTTGGGGCATGAAAACTATAATCTATTAATCGTTTAGCTAAATCATTTACACTCAAACCAGTTTTGGATTTTAAATCTCTAAAATCTAAAATACATTCATGTGCGACAAAATTATTTTTTCCTTTATAAAGAATCTTGAATTTATGCTTTAAAGAATGCGCAATATAATTTGCAGATAAAATTGCATGCGCAGTTGCTTTCCTTAAACCACTAAGACCAGCCATTTTTATGTACATCCAACTTATTGGAAGAATACTTGCACTCCCATGCTTGGCAGAAGATACGTAATTGGAACTATTAGATAAATTATTATCCATTAAAGAATGAGTAGGAAGAAATGGGCTTAAAGTTTCTGATGCAGCAACTGGACCTACTCCTGGACCACCACCTCCATGTGGAATGCAGAATGTTTTATGTAAATTCAAATGACAAACATCAACACCATAATTCCCCGGTTTACATAATCCAACCTGAGCGTTCAAATTTGCTCCATCTAAATAGACAAATCCTCCAACAGAGTGAATTAAATCACATATCTTTCTGATTTGTAATTCAAAAACTCCATGAGTAGAGGGATAAGTCAACATAAGAGCCCCTATTTGGTTATCAAATTTCTTGACCTTGATTGACAAATCTTGATAATCAATATTTCCTTCGTCATCACATTCAACAGTTAACACGTCAAAACCTGCCATAACTGCACTAGCAGGATTTGTTCCATGAGCACTTTTTGGAATTAAACATTTTTTTCTTAACAGTTCACCTTTTGATTCAAAATAAGAATTTATTGCCAATAAACCTGCAAACTCTCCTTGAGAGCCTGCATTTGGTTGAAAAGAAACTGATTTTAAACCAACAATCTCACTTATCCATTTTTCTAGGTCAGATATAATTTTTGAATAGCCTTTAGTTTGATCTGGTGGGGAAAAAGGATGAATGGAAGATAAATTAGCCCAAGAGACTGGATTTAACTCTGCTGCAGAATTTAACTTCATGGTACAGCTTCCCAATGGCATCATCCCATCTACCAAAGAAAAATCTTTTTCTGCAAGTCGGAATATATATCTCATTAATTCAGTTTCACTTTGGTAATTTGTGAATATATCTTGCTGCATCCATGCACTGGATCTCAAAGCTAAACTTTCAAGATGAAATTCTTTATCAAATTTTATATGCTCTAAATCTTCTTCTTTTTCTATAAGGTTTGCTATGAAAGTCAAAATATCTTTGATTTCTTTTTCATTACTAAGCTCATCTAAAGAGATCCCAAAGCCAGTTGAATTTTCAATAGTTGATCCCAACGGCAAAATTCTTAAGTTATAGCCATTTTTTAAAGCTTCATTATGGATCCTCTGGGAGTGCTCAGAATAAACATCAACACTATCAAATCTAATCCCATCAGGAATATCAAAACCTAAAGCAGCTAAACTTGATTCTAAATTTATTCTCAACTCAACTAATCTCTTAGCAATTTGCGTTAATCCAGAGGGTCCATGATAAATAGCATAAAAAGAAGAAATTATGGCTAACAAAGATTGAGCAGTACAAATATTACTAGTGGCCTTTTCCCTTCTAATATGTTGCTCTCTTGTTTGCAATGCTAGTCTTAGAGACTTTTCTCCATTTTTAGATAGAGTTTGCCCAACAATTCTTCCGGGTATCAGCCTTTTATATTTTTCGCTACAAGCAAAATATGCTGCATGGGGGCCACCAAAACCCATTGGAACACCAAATCTTTGCATACTACCCACTGCTACATCAACACCAAATTCAGAAATTGGTTTAATCAAAACTTGTGCTAGTGGATCAATACATGCCGTAACAATAATTTCTGATCTATGTGCTTGGGATATTAAGAATGTGGGATCATATAATTGTCCATTTTTACCAGGTAATTGCAACAACATTCCAAAAACATCATCATGATTAGGAAGGTTGCTTTGAGTAAAGCGTTTTAAGGATATTCCCAAAGGTTTTGCTCTGGTTTGTAGAACATTAAAAGTATGATCAAAAACATTTGATTCCACTAAGTACACTTTTGAAGATTTATTTTTTCTTGCGGAAAAACTCATGGCCATAGCTTCTGCAGCAGCAGTACCCTCATCCAACAAAGATGCATTGGCGACAGGGAATCCTGTTAGTTCACAAACAATAGTCTGAAAATTAAATAGAGCTTCTAATCTTCCTTGTGCAATTTCTGCTTGATATGGAGTATAAGACGTGTACCACCTTGGATTTTCAAGAACATGTCTTTGGATTACTTTAGGCATATGATTGTCATAATAACCAAGGCCTATAAGTGATCTCATTTTAGTATTTTTATTCGCAATCTCTTCTAATTCGTTTAAAGCCTCAATTTCTGAACAACCTTGGGGCAATATTTCTGAAGATTTATCTTTAAGCTGAATATCTTCAGGAATAACTTGATTTATAAATTGATCAATATTATTAAAACCAAGCTTGTTCAGCATAATTCTTTCATCATTATCTCCTAACCCAAGATGCCTATCTATAAACAAATCAGACCCAAATTTGGATGTCATATTAAAATATTTTTCTTTAAAATAGCTCTTTTTAAAAAGTTTGCCTTATTTTGGTACAACCTTTGATTGATATTCCTCAGAAGTCATCAAATCAGCAATTGATGCTTTTGATTCTGGTTTCAAAATGACTAACCAACCGTCTCCAATCGGATCATTCTGTAAAAGCTCAGGGTTCTCAATAACACTTTCATTTACAGATACTATTTCCCCTGAAAAAGGCAGATAGACTTCCTCAACGGCCTTAACTGATTCTATTGTTCCAAAAGTCTCGCCTTTCTCTAAAGTCGCACCTTCATCAGCTAATTCAACAAAAACAATATCTCCTAATTGATCTATAGCGAATTCACTAACTCCAATTTTTAATAATCCATTTTCTTCCAAGACATATTCATGAGTATCAGCATAGTTGAGGTTGTCTGGAAACTTGTAAGACATGATTAAGTAGATAAAGGAAGTAGAGAATCCTTTGAAATTAATTTTTCCTCTAATAATTCAGATAATAATCGAATTAATGCAATTTTGATGTGAGCTATGTGAGAACCACCTTGAACAAAAATATTGTAAGGATCTCTTAGAGGGGCATCAGCAGAAAATTCACTTGTACTACCTTCAATAAAGGTACCTCCTGCCATTAATAATTTTGAATCATATCCATCCATTGATGATGGAACAACATTCAGAAAAGAATCTACTGGTGAAGAATTTTGAAAAGATTGACAAACTTTTTGTACCAAATCAGGATTATTCAATCTTACTGACTGAATAAGATCAGATCTATAAGTTGCTGGCTCTGGTAAAACCTTAAATCCCAAATTTTTAAAGACTGCTGCAACCATATCAGCACCTTTTAGTGATTCGTGAACAATTTGTGGTGCTAAAAACAAACCCTGCAAAATTAATCTTCCTAGTCCAAAATTTATTCCTGCAGAAGAACCAATGCCTGGTGAGGTTAATCTAGAACATGCCATCTCAACCAACTCTGCATCTCCTGCAACGTACCCACCAGTAGGAACGATTGTTCCTCCCAAATTTTTAATCAATGATCCAGCAATTATATTTGCCCCTTTAGAAATTGGTTCACTATCTTCAACAAGCTCCCCATAACAGTTATCAACAAAACATATACAGTTAGGATCAAGAGAATGAATAAGACTACAAATTTTCTCTATCTGATGATTCGTAAGAGACTTTCTCCAACTATATCCACAACTTTTTTGTATGAATACTAATTTGCATGAATTTTCTTTAAAAGAATGAACAATTTTTTCTTCAAAAGAATCAAAATTCTCGCAGATATTTATTTGCTTATATTCAATCTCAAAATCTTTAAGTGAGCCTTTTCCTCCTCCCCTTATTCCTATGACTTCTTCTAACGTGTCATATGGTTGTCCTGTAAGAGATAACATTACATCTCCAGGTCTAAGAATTCCAAATAAGACAGAACTTATTGCATGCGTTCCACTTACAAATTGCATCCTCACAGCTGCCTTTTCAGCAAGAAACAATCTTGCAAAAACCGCATCAATTTTTTCTCTAGATATATCATCATGACCACTACCAGAAGATTGATTGAAATGACTAGTAGAAACTTTTTCTTCCTTAAAAATTGTCAAAATATTTTCTAATTTCTGGAAAACCTGATTGGACCTTTCTTGGAAAACTTTACTTAAACTCTCTTCGACAGAAAGAACAGCGTTTTCAGCCAGTTTTAAGTTATTGTCAAGAGTCATTTATTATGAAAATTCATGTTATTTTTCAGAAGCTAAATTTCTTAATTCTGCGAGGAAAGCATTAGGTCCCCTACCCTGAAAATAAGAAAGTTTTTTTGAAGCCTCATATAAATCAAGAAGTTCTCCATCTAATTCTTCTGCCGTATAATCTCTAATTCCTGCAATTACCTCAGCAAAACGTTCTCTACGGGCAGATTTATTGACAGCATAGGCTTCCATTACCTGCATTTTACATGATCTCCAAGCCTTATTCTGACAAAAATGCACTGAAAGAGCATCACTTAAAGCAGAAGCTTCTTCATCTTCTATGTACCAGTCAAAAGATGAAGGTAGAGATTTTAATCCTGAAAATATCTCGAATAACTCCCCGGCCGACAATGGATTACCAGAATCATTTTTTAGGGGTAATGCAGACTCTTCCAAAGATTTCCATAACTCTGGGTAATCACTTTCAAAACGATCCCTGATTTTTTCAATACCTTGATCAAGAATCGTATTAACTTGAGCTAAAGCAAGAAAAACTTCAGGACCTGGCGAAGATAACTTCCCATTCCTAAGATTAGAAATTTGCGAATTATGAACTTTACCTAAATCAAGAACTTCAGAAAGTAATGGCAATACTCTGTGAGACCAACCATTTCTTTCATGCCAGAGGTGTATCAAATGAGCCATAGCCCTTCGACCTCTAGATAATTTATCGCGATATCCGAGACTCACAGATAATTAAACTTATCAATAGTATAGTATGATAATATTACATATCGGTAATTTTGAAAATAGTATTTCAATATCATGAATTCAGTAATTTTCCAAGAAACAGCAAAATTAAAAAAACCTGTTCCAGCTGAAAAAGTTATAGAACTCTCAGAAAAATTACTGGAACCTTCCAGTCATTCAAAAAGATATCCTCCAAGACTACATAAAACGTGGGGAACAATAGTTTTTATGGTTGCAATTCATATTCTTTCTCTTGTAGCTATACAACCAAAATTTTGGAGTCTCCCTGCAGTCACTTCATTATTATTTTTTTACTGGGTAACTGCTTGTTTAGGAGTCACCCTTGGATATCACAGATTGTTATCACACAGATCGTTCATTGTACCAAGATGGTTAGAAAGATTTTTTGCTACCTGTGGAGCTATAAGTTGCCAGCATGGACCAATAGATTGGGTAGGTTTACATAGGCATCACCACTCTTTTTCAGATACTGAAGTAGATCATCACAATAGTAAAAAGGGGTTTTGGTGGAGTCATATGGGTTGGATGTTTAAAGACGTAGAAGCACTAAAAGCTGTTCCAAAACTAAGTGCAGATTTAATCAAGGATCCATACTATAGATTTTTAAATAAATATTTTTTATTCTTACAAATTCCTATTGGACTTTCTTTGTACGCAATAGGTCAAAAATTAGGAGTTGGAGGATGGGCTCTAGTCCTTTGGGGAATTCCATTGAGGCTTGTGGTTGTTTATCACATAACTTGGCTAGTCAACTCCGCGACGCATTGTTGGGGTAAAGCACCATTTGAAAGTGGTGATTCATCTAAAAACAATGCGTGGGTTGCTGCATTAACATTTGGAGAAGGTTGGCATAATAATCATCATGCATTTCCCAATTCGGCAAAACAAGGATTATTTAAAGGTCAGATAGACATAACATGGGAACATATTAAGATTCTTGCGAAATTTGGTCTTGCAAAAAAAGTAAAGTTACCCTCTAGGTCTTATTATTAACTATATTGTTCAATATTTTCATGGCTAAAAGAGTACAAGTCGCATTAACTGAATCAATCGCATCACTAGGTAAAGAAGGAGATCTAGTTGAAGTAGCACCTGGATACGCAAGAAATTTTCTATTACCTTATGGCAAGGCAATGAATGTAACACCAGCAGTCCTTAAACAAATTGAAAGGAAGAAAGAAAAAGAAAAAATCGCTGCTGATAAATTAAAGCAAGAAGCTTTAGATTTCCAAACTGCATTATCTACAATAGGTAGGTTCACTATCAAAAAACAGGTTGGAGAAGATGGTGTCCTTTTTGGAACGGTTACCAATGGGGATGTTGCCGAAGCAATAGAAGCGGCAACTAAAAAAGAAATTGATAGAAGAAACATTACTGTTCCTGATATTCATAATTTAGGTTCCTTTACTGCAAAAATAAAATTACATCCAGAAGTAAATGCAGAAGTAAATATTGAAGTAACAAGTTAATCAATTTGTTGCATTATTTTGAAAAGTAGCCAGAGTATATATCTAAGCAATTAAAGATATGGTTTCCGTACCTTTTCCAAATAATGGGCAAAATAAAAATTTTAAAAAGGATTTTAATAGTGAAAATGCTGGATTAGTTCCTCCTCAAAACGTTCAAGCAGAGGAAGCTGTTCTTGGTGGCATACTTCTTGATCCAGACGCGATCGGAAGAATTGCAGACTTAATTAAACCTGAAGCTTTTTATATAAATGCCCATCAAGAGATTTATAGAACAGCATTAATGTTGCATACCCAGGGTAAACCAACTGATTTAACATCAATGAGTGCTTGGTTAGCAGATAATGGATCACTAGAAAAAATTGGAGGAAACAGCAAACTGGTAGAACTAGTTGAAAATGTTTCCTCTACAGCTTCCATAGAACAAGTTGCTAATTTAATTAACGACAAATTCATGAGAAGGCAACTTATCAGATCTGGAAATGAAGTGGTTCAACTAGGTTTTGATCAAACTCAAGATACTAATGAAGTTCTAGATAAAGCAGAGCAAAAAATATTTGAAATCAGTCAAGAAAAACCTTCAAAAGGTCTGACTCAAGCAGCTGAAATCCTTACAAGTACTTTCAATGAAATAGAGTCAAGATCATTAGGTACTTCAGTAGCTGGAATTCCTGTAAATTTCTACGATCTTGATGCGATGACTCAAGGTTTTCAAAGAAGTGATTTAATAATTGTTGCTGGAAGACCTTCAATGGGGAAAACTTCAATAGTTCTTAATCTGGCTAAAAATGTTGCACAATCTCAAGATTTACCTGTGTGTGTATTTAGCCTTGAAATGAGTAAAGAACAGTTGACATATAGATTACTCTCTATGGAAGTTGGAATCGAGAGTGGCAGGCTAAGAACAGGAAGATTACAGCAAGATGAATGGCCATTACTCGGAGAAGGTATCAATTCATTAGGTCAATTACCAATATTTATAGATGACAAGCCTAACTTAAGTGTTTTAGAGATGAGATCTCTGTGCAGAAGATTAATAGCTGAACAAAAAAAAGAACTTGGATTAATTGTGATTGATTACCTCCAGTTGATGGAAGGATCAACCCCTGATAATAGAGTGCAAGAACTTTCACGAATAACAAGAGGTCTTAAAAGCATGGCCAGAGAATTAAAAGTACCAGTAGTAGCTTTATCTCAGCTTAGTAGAGGGGTAGAGTCTAGAACAAATAAAAGACCAATGTTAAGCGATCTAAGAGAATCAGGATCTATTGAACAAGACGCAGATTTAGTATTAATGATTTATAGAGATGAATACTATAATCCAGAGACTGAAGATAGAGGAATTACAGAAATCATTGTCACTAAACATAGAAATGGACCCGTAGGAACTGTTAAATTATTATTTGAACCTCAATTTACGAGATTTAGGAATTTAGCTAATTAAATCGATCCTAAAATGCAAGATCATCACTCAACAAATGAATCTTTTGACATCATCGTTATTGGAGGAGGACATGCAGGATGCGAAGCAGCTATAACAACAGCAAAATTAGGATTTTCTACAGCCTTATTTACAATCAATTTAGATAGGATTGCCTGGCAACCTTGCAACCCTGCTGTTGGCGGCCCGGCAAAAAGTCAGTTGGTACATGAAGTTGATGCATTAGGTGGAATTATTGGTAAATTAGCTGATGAGACAGCTATACAAAAAAGAATATTAAATGCAAGTAGAGGCCCAGCTGTATGGGCATTAAGAGCTCAAACAGATAAAAGAGAATACTCAAAAAAGATGATTGAAATACTACAAAATACAGATAATTTATCTTTAAAAGAAGCAATGATTACTGAACTGGATATTGCAAAAACTGAAGAAATTGGATTGAACTCAAAAAAAATCTTAAAAAAAAGAATAAAGGGTGTAAGGACTTTCTTTGGTAGTTATTATTCAGCAAGATCAGTTATCATCACAGCTGGTACGTTCTTAGAAGGAAGAATATGGATAGGAAATAAATCAATGTCAGCTGGTAGATCGGGCGAACAAGCAGCAAAAGGTCTTACTCAAAATTTGCACGAAATTGGTATCAAAACAGAACGTTTAAAAACAGGAACTCCAGCAAGAGTTGATAAAAGAAGTATCATTTTTGATGAATTAGATATTCAACCAAGTACTGCAGCAGATAAATATTTTTCGTTTGACCCAGATATAAAAAATAATATGCCCCAAGTTAGTTGTCACATCACAAGAACAACTACCAAAACACATCAACTAATTCGAGACAATTTACATTTAACTCCCATTTACGGCGGTTTTATTGATAGTAAGGGGCCAAGATATTGTCCATCAATTGAAGATAAAATCGTTAAATTTGCTGATAAAGAATCACATCAAATTTTCTTAGAACCAGAAGGAATTAATACCCCTGAAATATATGTACAAGGATTTTCTACAGGTTTACCCGAAAATATTCAATTAGAACTTTTAAGGACCTTACCTGGATTAGGTGAATGTAAAATGTTGCGACCAGCATATGCTGTGGAGTATGACTATATACCTGCAACACAGCTCCAAACATCACTCGAAACGAAAGAAATTGAATATTTATTTAGCGCTGGACAAATTAATGGAACTACTGGTTATGAAGAAGCAGCAGCACAAGGATTAGTAGCCGGAGTCAATGCGACAAGAAAACTAAACAAAAAAGATCCAATAATCTTCACTAGAGAAAGCAGTTATATAGGAACAATGATCAATGATTTAATTACCAAAGATCTCAAAGAACCATATAGAGTTCTCACTAGTAGGAGTGAATATAGGTTAACTCTTAGAGGAGATAATGCAGATAGAAGATTAACACCATTAGGATA